>JBBRUM010000079.1:0-10847 GCA_038247815.1 Tepidisphaerales bacterium
GGGCGTCGTGGCTGAACAACCTGGCGTGGACGCACCACGACGCGGGGGAGTTTGAGTTTGCGTCGCGCCTGTTTGTTGATGCGTATGGGGAACGTGTGTTAACCGCGACGCCGAGCACTTCGGCGATTCAGCTTGGGCGGTGGTTAATCACGCGGGCGGTCGGGTCGTTGGGGAGGCATGGCGATGCGCTGGCTGTGCTGGCGGCGCCCGATCCGACGGACGCGTGTGTCGTGGAGGAGATCGGGCACAATGCCCCGGGTGGGCGGATGTCTTGACCCCCCATCGCCCCGTCACTAAAGTTGCTTTGAGAACTTGTCCCGGGCGATTTGACTCTCAGCTTGCGGCCCCGGCGGTAACCCCGCCAAACAGCTAAAGCGCGGTAACCCCATCACCGCCGTCGAATCCTCCGGGGAGCGAGTGCCTTGCTCCGTGTTCTGCCGTTGTCCCGCACCTGTCCCCGAACAAGATCCCATCCATGCCACTCAGCAACGAACAAATCAATCGGTACAAGCGTCACTTGATCCTGCCGGAAATCGGGATGGCGGGGCAGGAGAAGCTTCTGGCGGCCAGAGTGCTGTGCATCGGCGCGGGGGGGCTGGGTTGCCCGATTTCGCTGTATCTGACGGCGGCGGGGGTGGGAACCATTGGGTTGGCGGATATTGATGTGGTATCGCCATCGAACCTGCAGCGGCAGATTCTCTTTGGGACGGCACAGATCGGTCAGGACAAGGTTTCGGCTGCGGCGGCGCGACTGTCGGACCTGAACCCGGATGTCAAAATTGTTCAGCATAAGACGATTGTGAACTCGGCGAATGTGCTGTCGCTGCTGAAGGACTACGACATTGTCGTCGATGGAACTGACAACTTTCCGACGCGGTACTGCGTGAACGATGCGTGTGTGATGCTGAAGAAGCCCAACGTGTACGGGTCGATCTTTCGGTTCGAGGGGATGATTACGGTGTTCGCGCCGCACCTGCCGCACCCGGACCGAGCGGGAGAGCACGGGCCGTGCTATCGGTGCATGTATCCCGAGCCGCCGGATCCGGGGAGCGTTCCATCGTGCGCCGAGGGCGGGGTGATGGGCGTCTTGCCGGGGATTATTGGAACGCTGCAAGCGGCTGAGGTGATCAAGCTCATCACGGGGGTGGGGCGACCGGCGATCGGGAGGCTGCTGACGTACGATGCGCTGTCGTTTGAGGTGCGGACGCTCAAGCTGCGTGCGGAAGCGTCGTGTCCCGTGTGCGGAAGCCATCCCACCATCAAGGAGCCGATCGATTACGAGCAGTTTTGCGGGTCGCCGATCATGGACCCGGCGTCGCTGGCGGAGACGCGGAGGGAGGCGCACAACGCGCGGCCGAAACCGGCTGCGGCCCTGACGCCCGTTGCCAAGGACCCGATTCTGGCGGTTAACACCGACCGTCCGAAGGAGGAGTTCGACGCCCGAGGACTGCCGCAGGGGTACCCTTGGCAGGAGGAGTGGGAGGTCACCCCGAAAGACGTTCAAGCCAAGCTCGACGCGGGGAAGAAGTTCGTGTTCATCGACTGCCGGCTGCCCCACGAGTACGCGATCACCAAGATCGAGGGGGCGCAACTTATTCCCCTTCAACAATTGAACCAGCACCTTGACGCGCTCCGCGACCACGAGGACGACGAGATCATCGTGCACTGCCGGTCGGGGGGAAGGTCGCTACAGTTTGCGGAAATCCTGAAGCGGCAGGGGTTTAGCAACGTCCGGTCGATGGCGGGCGGGGTGCTGCTGTGGAATAAGACGATCAATCCGGGCGGGCCGCAGTACTAAGGGTGTTGGACTGAAGCGGTTGCATCCGCGTTATTAGGACAGTTCCCGCCAGTAAACGCGGGTTTCGCGGCGGGAGAATCCGCGCGACTCGTAGAAGCGGTGGGCCGCGTCGCGGTGCCCTGCGGTCGTCAGTTCAAGCGCGGCCAGTCCCCTTTGGCGGGCGAAGTCGGCTGCCACGTCCACGAGGCGCTCGCCGATTCCGCGACCGCGCCAGTTTTCGTCGACGACGAGCTCGTCGATCATTCCCACCCTGAAGGCGGCCTCGAAGATGTTCCCGCTCCACGACAGCGAGATCATGCCAATGGGGATGGCATAGATTTCCGCGACCCAATATTGGCGATTTGGAGCGTTGAGCCCGGCGCGAAAAGCGGTCCGGATGACGTCTTGGTCAAAGGCTGCCGAGGGCCAGAGTTGGGCTATGAGTTTGCCGACGGGCCCCTCATCCCCCGCGACCGCCGTTCGGACTTCCACGCCAGTTTCCGCCATGGTCCAAACGATACCACCCCGCGCAAGGATTGCACCACCCCGCAATTCCGCACGATCAACGCGACAAAGTGTTCCACGCCGCCTATTCTCCCTCCTCCTCCGCCCGGTCAAGCACCGTTGGCGCAGGTTGCAGCCAGACGATGACTCGTCATCGACCGGCTGGCACGGCCCCCGGAGAACAATCCCGGCGAGGTCGTGGGGCCCGGTGGCTTTGCGGTTTACGAGTCGTCGTTGACGACCGTCGCTTCTCCTCTCATGTGGCCCATTTGTCTTTGTTCTCGTCCCAATGCGGACGTGAGAGGTTCTTCCGTGCTCTTTTCCGAACTTGGCCTTAATTCCGCCATTCTCAAGTCTCTCGAAACCGCCGGCTACAGCGTTGCCACGCCGATCCAGATCCAAGCCATCCCGCCGATCATCGCAGGTCGCGATGTTCTCGGGTCCGCCCAGACCGGTACCGGCAAGACCGCGGCCTTCGCCCTGCCCACGCTGCAGCGCATCGCCGAACTCAAAGCCGGGTCGGGTAACAACAAGTCGGTCATCCGCTGCCTCGTGCTGGTTCCCACCCGCGAGCTGGCGCTGCAGGTGAACTCGTCGTTCAACAAGTACGGCCGGGGCGGCATTGGCGGCGTGGGCGGCGTCGGAGCTCCGCTGCGGTTTGCCGTGGCCTACGGCGGCGTCAAGCAGGGCAAGCAGGCTGACGCGCTCCGCTCGGGCGTTGACGTACTCGTCGCGACCCCGGGCCGGCTTGAAGACCTCCATCAGCAGGGGTTGGTCGACCTCTCCAACGTCGCGCTGTTCATCCTCGACGAAGCCGACCAAATGCTGGACATGGGATTCATCATCCCCATCCGCCGAATCGCCAAGCTTTGCCCCCCCCCCGCCCCCAACGGCACGCGGCAGACCCTGATGTTCTCGGCGACGATGCCCTTCGAGATCAAGCGCCTCGCCACCGAGATGATGCGCAACTTCCTCGAAATCTCCGTCGCCCCCGTCGCGGCGACCACCGAACTCATCGCACAGCAGGCGTTCCGGATCGAATCCAACTCGAAGTCGAACCTGCTGCGGCACTATCTCAAGGAACAAAACGTCTGGAAGTCGCTGGTGTTCTCCCGCACGAAGCACGGAGCCGACCGCGTCACCCGTACGCTGCAAAAGGCGGGCATCACCGCGGCCGCCATCCACGGCAACCGCTCCCAGCCGCAGCGCACCCGCGCGCTGGAAGCCTTCAAGAAAGGGGACGTGTCAGTTCTCGTCGCCACCGACGTCGCGGCGCGCGGCTTGCATATTTCGGAAGTTTCGCACGTCATCAACTATGACATGCCGCAGAACGCCGAGACGTACATCCACCGCATCGGCCGCACCGGTCGGGCGGGCAGCACGGGCACGGCTGTGTCGTTCGTTTCCGGCGAGGACCGCGGCATCCTCCGCGACATCGAGCGGCTCATAAAGAAGCCCCTTGAAGTTCTTCCCCTCCCGCCCCTTCCGGCACTGACGTCGTCCGCCCCGATCGACTCTGAAGACGACCACGACCTCCCGGAAGACAGCCACGACTCGCGGCCGGCCCCCCGTGGCCGCCCCCAGCGGACGGCCTACGCCGCAGCCCGCCCGGCGTCCACCGGCAACTTCGACCGTCCGCAGTCGCCCCCGCCCTTCCGCAACAACGACCGCCCCCGCGGCAATTTCGAGCGTCCGGCGTTTAATAACGACCGCCCGCGGTTCAACAACGACCGCCCGCGCTTTAACAACGACCGTCCGGCGTTCAACAACGACCGTCCCCGTTTCAACTCGGATCGGCCGGCGTTCAACGACCGCGCTCCACACCGCGACGACCGGTCGTCTTTCCGCGACGACCGCTCGCAGCGGTCGAACGATCGCCCGTTTAACGGCGACCGACCCTCCTTCAACAACAACCGCCCGAACTTCCGGAACGACCGCCCGGCGTTTAACAACGACCGTCCGGCGTTTAATAACGAACGCGCCCCCCAAGGCGGCGACCGCCCCGCCCCGGGCGCAGACCGCCCGTCGTTCGGGCACGCCGGACCGCGCCCCGACCATTCGGCACCCCGCACCGCCAGCCCGAAGACCTTCGGCAAGTTCAAGCCCGCCTACGACAAACCCGCAGCCAAGTCCCACAAAAAGACCTTCGCCAAACCCCCGGCAAAGACCTTCGCCACAGCCGCCCCCGCCGCCGGCAAGCCAGGTAAACCCGCCAACAAAGGCCCGAAGCGGAAAGTGTTTACCCGCGGCGTGTAGTCGACATCCCTGAATTCAAACAAGCCCGGCGGCACGACCCTGTGCCGCCGGGCTCTTTCGTTCGCCCCCGCCCCAGCGGCATTACCCCACCGCTTGCAGCGCGGCGGTGGGCACGAGTGCGCCGTCCGCCTTCTCCTGCTCCTTCACTGCCGACGCGTCGATCCGCCCGTCTCTCCCGACTTGGTCGAACTTCACGGCAACCCGCCGCGAGACGCCTTGCTCCTGTTGGGTGATCCCGTAGAGCTGGTCGGCGATGGTCATCGTGCGTTTGCTGTGGGTGATGATGATGAACTGCGATTGTTCGAGGAATTCCCGCACGATCAGGTTGAAACGCTGATTGTTGGCTTCGTCGAGGGCGGCGTCGACTTCGTCGAGGATGCAGAAGGGGCTGGGTTTGCTCTTGAAGATCGAGAGGAGCAGTGCGACGCAGGTCATGGTTTTCTCGCCGCCGGAGAGCTGTGAGATGCTCACCGGCTGCTTGCCCGGGGGGCGGGCGATGACCTCGATGCCGGCGTCGAGGGGGTCGACCTTGACCATGGGGGCGGCTTCGGTGGTGGTCGTGCCGTCGGGGTGGGTGATGGTGATGGTTTGCTGTTTGGGTTCGAGTTCGGTTTCGAGGTACAGGTCGGCTTTGCCGCCGCCGAAGAGCTTGCGGAACATGCCTTGGAAGTGCTCTCGGACCGACTCGAAGGTCCGCTGGAACCGCACGGAAGATTCCGCGTTGATCTCCTCGATCAACTTCTCCAGTTGCCCTTTGGCGTCGCGGAGGTCGGTGAGCTCCTTGGTCAGGAACTGCGACCGGGCTTCGAGCTCGTCCTGCTCGGAAATCGCGTCGAGGTTCACATTGCCCAGCCGCTGGATCTTCTCGCGCAGCTCTCCGATTTCTTTGGCCACCGCATCCCAGTCGCGCTCGTCTGGGACGTATCCCCCTGCCACCCCGCCCTCGACCGCTTCCCCCTCGACCGCCGGCACCGGGTTGCACACTTCCGCGTACTTCTCCACCAAGTCCAGCCCCAGCTCATCGCGCGTACGCCCGACGACCGTCTCAATCCGCACCTTCAGTTCGCTCTCCCGCACGGCCAGCTTCGACAGTTCCGCCTCGATCGCGGCGAACGTTTCCCGCGCCGCCGTCACCGCCGAGTGTGCTTCGCGGACCGACGCCGTCAGCGCCTTCACTCGCTCGGCAAGGTCCGCCGCCTGTACCTTGAGCTCCGCGAGTTGGCCCGTCAGCGACTCCTGCCGCTGTTTGGCGGTGGCGAGCTCGGCCTCGACCTCGCCGCGCCGCCCGCGCAACTGCCCCAACTGCCCCTCCACCCGCACGATCTGCTGCTCCAATTGCCCCACCTCTCCGGCCAGGCGGCTCTCGGCCTGCCGCGACGCGATCTGCCGCTGCTGAAACTCCGCGATCGCCACCCGAGCCTGCCCGAGCTTTTCCCCGTCCGCCCGCAACTCCTCGCCCAGCGCCTTGTGCGCCGCCACCGCCGCGTCCGCAGCGGCCTGCGCCGCAGCCTGCGCCGCCTCGATCTCCGCGCGCCGCCACACCAGCACGCCCTCTTCGGCTGTGAGCTTCCCCTGCTGTTCGAGCAACGCTTCGAGCTCGCGGTCCAGCAGCGGCTGCTCGCGTTTAAGCATGTTGATTCGGTCGTTCACCTGCGACAGCGAACTCGACGCCTCGACCTTCCTCGTGTTGGCTTGGTACACCGCGTTGCGCAGGTCCGACACCCGCTGCTCGACCTCCTTCGCCGCCGCGCTCGCCCCCTGCAGCTCAGCCGACAACGCCGCGATCTGCCGATCACTGTCCCCGATTTGCGCCGCCAGTTGCTCCAGCTCCGACCTCCGCGAGAGCAGCCCCATCGCCAACGTCGGCGGCCCGGCGTGGAACGTGCCGTCCGTGTCCAGCACCTCGCCTATTCCCGTCACATATCGCCAGCCCGACGGCCCGTGCTGCCGAAGGTGCTCAGCCGCCAGCAAGTCCTCCACCACCGCCACCCGACTCAGCAGCCGCCGCGCCACCGGCCCAAACTCCGGCTCAAACCGCACCAAGTCCAGCGCAATCCGCACCGGCACCGGCGAGTTCGCCAGCTCCTCCGCGTAGTGGTTGATGTCCGACGAAGGGTGTCGAATGTAAAACGCAGCCGCCGCCCCGTTCTCCTCCGGCACGGAAATCGCCGCCACGCCCACATCCCCCGTGAGCACGTCCGTCGCCACACCCTCGGTCAATCCACCCGCAATCGCCTCGGCAGGCACGCTCTGCACCGACGCAATCGCCGAGTCCAGCACGCACCGCCGGTCGAACGCCGAAACATCCAGCGGCTCGGCAGACACAAAGTTAACCCTTCCCTCGAGTTTCCCAAACGCCACCGCCGAATTCAGCCCCATCGCCAGCGAGTTCACGACCAGCCACTGGTCCCGCCCGTCCAGCGCCGCCTCTATCACCCGCGCATGCTCGATGTCCACCCGCAGGACGTCCGCCACCAGCCCCCGCACGAACGAAAACTCGCTCTGCCGCCGCCGCAGAACCGACTTCACCCCCTCGGAAACCCCCATCTGCCTCTGCTCAAGGTCGTGCAGCACCTTCTGCCGCCCACCCAGCGCCGACCGATGCTCCTTCGCGGATGAAACCTGCTCCGACAGCGCCGCAAGCTGCTTGCCCAACGCCTGACTCTCCGCCTTCGCCGCCTCCGCCTCGCCCTGCCGTGCCGCAATGTCGGCAATCGACTGTCCCAGCCGCCCCTCGATCTCCACCCGCTTCCCCTCGTGCCCCTCCAATTCCGACACGAGCACGCGCCTGCGATCGGCCTGCCGCGCCTGCATCGAACCCGCGTTCTTCCTCTCGATCTCAATCGCCCCGATTCGACTCGACGTCTGCGCATGTCGACGCATCGCGTCCAGCACCAAGCCCTTCTGCCGGTCCTGCTCCTGCGCATGCACGTTGAGCTTCAGTTGCCCCTGCTTAAACGCCTCCTGCAGCCGCTGAATCTCCCCCATCCGCCCCTCGACCTCCCCCGTCAGCGCCCCCAGCCGCTCCCGCTCGACCCGCAAGCTCTCCCGCGCCGTCGCCAGTCGCTCGCCGCTGGCCACGCCCTCCTCCTCCAACGCGCGCAACTGCTCGGCGATTTGCGCCATCTGCCGGTTGGCGAACTGCTCCGCCTGCCGAGCCTGATCCAGCTTCGCCCCCACCTCCACCACCGCGTACTCCGCCCGCTGCCTGGCCCCCATGGCGGCTTGCTCGGCCTCCTGCTTCTCCGACAGCGCCCCCTCGGCCAGGCGCAGCTCCGTGCCCGCGTCATCCAGCCTGAACCGCGCGTCCGCCGCGCCCGTCTCGACCTCCGCCAGCTCGCCGACGAAATTGTGGTACTCCCTCAGCGCGTATTCCAGCCTCAGCCCCGACAACCGCGCATTGTGCTCCTGAAACACCCGCGCCCGCCCGGCCTGCACCCGCACCCCCCGAAGCCGCCGCTCGACCTCGTCCACCACGTCCGTCACCCGAAGCAGGTTCTGGTCCACCTTCTCCAGCTTCCGCTGCGCTTCCTTCTTCCGCGCCTTGAACTTCGAAATCCCCGCCGCCTCCTCGAATATCAGCCGCCGCTCCTGCGGGTTGGCGTCCAGCAACATCGCCACCCGACCCTGCTCGATCACCGAATACGCATCCACCCCCACGCCCGTATCCAGGAACAACTCCCGAATGTCCTTCAGCCGCGACGTCTTGTTGTTCAGCGTGTACTCGCTCGTCCCGTCCCGATACAGCCTCCGCCCCACCGACACCTCGTCGACCTCCAGCGCCAGCACCCGCGACCCGTCCGCCCGCTCCGGGTTGTCGAACACCAGCACCACCTCCGCCATCCCCGACGGCTTGCGCGACGCCGCGCCGTTGAAGATCACGTCCAGCATCGCGTCGCCGCGCAGGCTCTTGGCCGACTGCTCCCCCAGCACCCACTTGAACGCGTCCACCACGTTCGACTTCCCGCAGCCGTTGGGGCCCACGATCCCCGTGATCGGCGCGTCGAAAACAAACTCCGTGCGGTCCGCGAACGACTTGAATCCGTGAAGAACGAGTTTGCGAAGCTGCATAGCCAAGGTCCTCCTGACCGAACGCGCCGAGCACTCCAGCGCACTTCCCACGACATCCGTCGCGCCGGTCCGCGCCCCGGGGCACGCGCCGGCCAACGGATCATATCACACCAAAAACCTGATCACTTACGAACCCCCGCCGAATCATTCACTTTCACCTGAGGCCCAACCCCAGCTCCCCCCGCCGGTCGCGTAACCGGCTTGATCGCCGGAGCCTGGTCCCCACGTTGCCCTCTCGGCCGCGGAACGATCGGCGGCGCGTCGGCGATCAAGTCCGACACCCCCGGCGCTTCCTGCAACACAAACGCCACCGGCACGGGACCAGACGGCGCCGACAACGCGTAAAGACGCCGGTCGTCCGCCAACGCCTGCACGATCGCCACCACATCGCCGTAACCAAGGTTGATCCGCGTGTCCGGCTCTCTTCCCGCCCCGCCCAGCCAGCCGACCACTTCCTTCAGGTCCGTCCGTGACAGCAGTTGCACTGGCCGGTCGTTGCCCGGCGGCCTGTGGAAAATCGTCAGCCCCGCCTCTCCCGGCCTCGACGTGATCGATAGTCGGTCGTCCAGCGCCGTGAAGGTGATCGGCGTTCGGATCTCGGCTTCCCTCCCGATCAGCGCAATCCGCGGCACGCCCGACCGGGTGGCGTACACAAGCATCGGCTGGTCAGATTGCACAAGATCCAGCACAAACCGCTCGTCCCTCCCCGCCTCGGGCAAAACCACCGACACCACCAGCGGCGACCGATTCGCCGCCAAAACCTTGTAGGCCTCGATCCGAACCAGCGTGCTCGGCGAGTTGATCAGCTTTCGCATCGCGCTGGTCAGCGTCGGCGTCGGCGGGATCGCCCCCAGCGTCCGCACGGCGTCGATCTGAAACCGATGCGACTCCGTCGAGGCAATCCGCAGCAGCGCCGTCTGCGCCCCCGGATCGCCGATGAACGCCGCCGCCCGCGCCGCCGCGAACTGCACGTCCTCGGCATTCTCCGCACTCATCAGCGGCGCAATCGCCGGCAACGCCACCGCACCCATCCCCTCCCACGCGAAAGAGATGTTTCTCAGCGGCGCGTCCTTCTTCACGGCTTCCCCCGCCAAAACCTTCGCCCGCGTCACCAGCGACTCGGGCGTCCCATCGATGTACAAGTTCATCACAACCCCGACAAACCTCTCCCAGTCCCCCTTGTAGCTCTCCGGTACGGTCAGGTGCAAAATCGCCTCGTCCTTGGCGGACGCCACCGTCGGGTCCAGAAAGTGCTGGTCGATCCGGTTTTCTATCTGCCGAATCACCGACCTCTGCGGTGCCCGCAGTCGCAGCACCAGCGGCTGATCCGCCCACGCCATCCCGCCGTCGAGAATCACGCCCTGCCGCCGCGAAAACCGCGAAGTGTTCTTGTCCGTCGACGAAGCCTGAGGGTTCAACGACAGCGACGGGTTGATAAAAATCGGACCCTCGCCGATCCCCTCCATGTTCGACGGCCCAGCCGGAAACCGCGGGTCCGCACCGCCGAACTTCAGTTCCGCCCGGTACATTCTTCCGCCCGCCAGCGACGTCACCCCCGAGTCCGTCAGCGCCGTCACCACCACGTCAAACGTCTGGCCCTTGCGAACCCCGGGCGGCATGAACCCGTCGGCACGCACAATCGCCGTACGACGACCCGGGTCGTCAATCACGCGCTCCGGCGTCAAACCCTGCAACTCCGGTTCACGCACCGAACCAAACCCCCGCACCGTGAGCTGCTTCATCACGTATTCCCGCACCGCCGTCGGTGCCGTTCCGTCGCCAGTCCCGGGCAGCCCGACCACCAGCCCGAATGATGACACCTGCAGCGGGTCGGGGTTCACGTGGTCCATCCGCTGGACGATCGTCCCGGACAAAAACGTCGGAACTTCCTTCGCCGGCAAAGTCTCATATCGCGCAGGCAACGGCCTGACCGGAGCTTTTCCTCCCCCCGTGCACGACACCACCCCAGCCGACAGCGCCCCCAACACCAGAGCCCATTTGATCCGTCTGCCAGCCTTCAACATCGTCGCCTCACATCAGCTAAACCACGTTCGAATCACACGCTCACCGACAAACCCTACTCCCCGGCTGTCCCTGCCCCCCCACCGCCCACTCCCGTTCCCCCCGCCCGACCCTCCCCATCCGTGTTCGTCGGCCCGCCCGCTACTTCCCGCCGCCTCGACGCCCGCCCGACCACCGACTTCGTCCGCCCCCCCCCCCTGACCCCCCCCCCCCCCCC
>JBBRUM010000080.1:0-10787 GCA_038247815.1 Tepidisphaerales bacterium
CGAGTCCCTCGCCGCGCACTGCGTCGTACCCGCCGACGTCCATCTTCAGCGTGGCATTGGCGGCGTTGCCCCACAACACCACCCCCAGCCAAACCCCCGGGCTCGCCGCCCTTCCCGCCCGGGCAATCTCCGTAAGCTCCTCCCGGAACCCGTCGACCGCTTCGTCCCGCTGCCTCTCCGTCACGCTCTCACTCCCCCCCTCCCGCCCGGCTGCCCGAACCACCCACCCCCACCCCGGACACACCGCCACCCCAGCCGCCCCGTCCTTCACCGCGCTGCTGGCTTCGATCGCCCGCACCACCATCTTCCCGTGCCCCCAAGGCCACCCCCCCACCGCCACCACCGACACACCCCTCCCCTTCACCCCGCCCACCACCGCCTTCACCACCCCCGGCCAAACCCACACCCGCTTAATCCCCCCCGCCTCCCGAACGCGCTCGAGAACCACCCCCTCGTCCGTAAACCCGGCCCCGAGCAGAACCAGATCGTCACTCATTCCCGACCTTAGCGCGGAGGTGACGGTCCAACCACCCGCCGTGGTACCGGCTTGGGGCACGGAGACACGAAGGCGTTTTGGAACTGCGGGGCTGAGCAGCTGGAGAGAGCCGTTGGAAACAGAATTACAATACAAATAGCTCAAACACCCGCCGGTGGCACGCAAACTACACTCGGCCGTCGAACGGAAGCACCGTTCACGTTTCGTCGAAGTAATCGCTATCCAACTTCTTCACGGTGTATGTCTTGTAGTCTGCGACACCGACGCCGTTGTCGATCATGTATTGGGCAAGTTGATCACCGTCGATCAGCACGATGCGGTGGTGCGCCTTCATTGCGGCCTCCTTCGCACCCGATGTGAAACCGCCGCACGTAATGAACACACCCTTGGTCGCCTTGTGCTCCCCGAGTGAGCCGACGAACTCTCGGATCGCGCCCGGGCCAACGTCTGCGGTGTACCGTTTGGCCTGAACGTAAACCATGTCCAACCCAAGCCGGTCTTCTTTGATGACACCGTCGATACCGCCGTCGCCGCTCTTACCGACAACCTGCGCAGCATCGAGTTGCGACCCGCCGTAACCCATCGCGACCAGCACATCGACCACCAACTGCTCGAAACTCTTTGGCTTCATCACACGCACTCGGCTGAGAAGTTCGTCGGCCAACGCTTCGCGAAGTTCGTTGTAGCCACCTTCAACCTGCTCCAACGGCGTCAGCAATGTTTCAACTTTGTCCCCCTCTCCATCCCCCGTTGCCACCACGTTCGCCGACGTCCTATTCTTCTTCCCCTTGAATGTAAGGAACTCGTCAAACTGAAGAAGAAGGGTATTGCCGATCCGCGCAGGGTTCGTCCTGAGAACCTCTTCACCGCGCGGCGCGATCTTGAACCGACCACGAGCGGACTTCTCGATCAACATGCTCTTACTGAGGTACGTCAGGGCCCAGGTTACTCGGTTGTAAAGTTGCGTTTGCGTACCACTGGGCAGCAGGTACTCCCGTTCTGCGGCACTGAGACCCCATTGGTCGGCAATCGTATCCATCGCTTCAATGGTCCTGTGCTCCTGCCCATCGGCGGCCAGCTTCAAGAGAGGAAGCATAAAATCTTGATATCCAGGTACGGGCATAGATGTTTCCAGATTACATATCGTATCAGAGCGAACGGCCGATAACCATCTACTCCCCCTCCCCTTTCCGTTCTTCCTCCGTGTCTCCGTGCCTCCGGGCGGTACCCCGCCGGGTGGTTAACCCCGCCCACGCCAGATCAGTACCCACCGCGTTGGGCCTTCACCAGTTCCGCGCCGCCCTTCGCGTGCAGGTCGCCGAGGCGCTTCAGGAACGTCAAATAGGTGTGCCCGCACGACCAGCCGAGTTTCGATTTCGTGTTTCCAACGTCGGCCTCGTCGGGCACCTGCCGCAAACCAATGTCGTACAACTCAGCCAGCTCACGCACCCTCGGCTCGTGTTTCTCCAGCACAGCCAGCGCCCCCGACCCGTCTGTCCCCCATTGGCCGCGCTCGGCAGCGGTGAGGTAATTGTCCCGTTGGGCGTGGAACACCTCATTGTCATAGTCGCCGGCTTCCACCGCGCGAACGACGATGTCCAGCACATCCTCCCGGTCCACCCCCCCGCCACCGACAAACCGCCGGCCGTACTCAAGAAAGTCACCCCACGGCGTGAAATTCGCAGGCCGAATCTTGGCGATCCGCACCTTGTGGTTCCGGTGGTAATACTCGCACAACTCCTCACCCAGCACCTTCGTAAACCCGTACTTGTCGTACGTCCCGTACCACGCAATCGACGACAAAAACACCACCTTCGTCACCCCGGCAGCGACCACGGCTTGAAACATCTCAAAGGTCCCATTGACGTTAAGCCGCCAAAAATCTCTCTCCGTCTTCGCCCCCCAATGAATCCCATGCCAAGCCGGCAAATGCACCACCACCTCCGCCCCCCGACACCCCCTCTCAAACCCGTCTCCAAATTGCGCGTCCCCCTGAATCAGCTCCAACCCTCCAGTCTCAAATTTAACGACATCATGCAACACCACCTCATGCCCCTTCGCAACGAGCAACGGCGCAATCCCCCGCCCCACATTCCCCGAAGCCCCGGTGATGAAAATTCGCATGTCCTGATTTTAACGCCAGGACCAAAGATCAACTACCCGCGGGGGCACCGCCTTGAGACACAGAGGCACGCAGAACTGCCCACGGATAAACTACCATTCTATATCTATTAAACACCATCGTGCCCGCACCAGGCACGTCACCTCCCCTTTGCCTGCCCGCCCTTGCGCCGTGTCTCCGTGCCTCCAGCCGGTATCCCGGCGGGTGGTGAACCCCCGCCCCACCCCACTACTTCTTCTCGGAACTGTGCCCGGGGAAAAGCTTCGCCTTCGGATCCACGTGCATCTTCGCGTGGCACACCGCCACGGCCGCGTCCCCAAACCCGCACGCGATCAGCGCGAGCTTACCGTCATAGCTCACCACGTCACCGGCTGCGAAAATCCCCGCACGCGTCGTCCCCATCCGCGTGTCCACCACCACCTTCCCCTTCTTCAGCTCCAAACCCCACTCCGCGATCGGCCCGAGGCTACTTAAGAAGCCAATGTTCACCAGCACATGGTCCACCCCCAGCGGCGTCTCCTCCTTCGTTAAATTATTGAACACACTCGCAAACTTCAGCCCGGACGCGTCGCCCTCGATGGCTTTGAGCTCAAACGGCGTCATGATCTTCGTCGGTCCAGCCCGCATCTGCGTCACGCTCCCCTCGTGCGCCCGAAACTCGTCCCGGCGGTGAATCACATGCACCGACGCAGCCACCCCCGCAAGGTGGTTCGCCCAATCCACCGCGCTGTCCCCCCCGCCCACAATCAGCACCCGCGCATCCTTGAACCGGTTCGTGTCCTTCACCGAATAATGCACGTACTTGCCCTCAAGGGCGTCGATCCCCGGAATCGGAAGAGACTTCGGCCTAAACGCCCCAATTCCCGCAGCCAAGATCACCGACCGCGCTCGAATTGATCCCTCTCCCACGGCCAAAGTAAATACACCCCGCCCGTCCTCCCCCACGGTCTCAGTCAGAGTCGATACGGCTTTGCCCAACTGAATCGCCGGCTTGTGCCCCGTCGAGTTCATCTGCTCAACCAGCCGGTCCACCAGCTCCTTCGCCCGCACCTTCGGAAACCCGGCAACGTCGAAGATGTACTTCTCCGGGTACAGCGCCGTCAGCTGCCCCCCCAAGTCGTCCAACGAGTCGATGAGCACGGTGCTCATCTCCCGTAACCCCGCATAAAACGCCGTATAGAGCCCGGTCGGGCCGCCGCCAATGATCGCCAAATCGTGGATGTGATCGGTATGCATAGTCAAGGGCAACTATAGGCTTCCACCAAACCCAACCATAAAGATAGGAGTTCCACCCGTTACAACTTGGCCCCCCACCGCTCTGGCGTGCTCACTGGAGTGAGTCTGCGCTCTCCTCCCTTGCAATTGTTCCACGTGGAACAATGACAACCCGGCCCCATCTTACCCCGCCCTCTCACTCCCCGTTACCCCATCGGATCATCCAACAACCTCTGCAGCCGCTCTCCCAACACCCCCCAAACCGCCTCACCTAAGAAACGTAGACCAAACCCAACTCGATCATGTCACGCAGATGGGTTCGGTCTTTGTCTCGAAATTCTGTCAACTGAACTCGTATCAGCGGCTCGAGCCCCAAAATCCGGCACAACGCCACTCCACCAATTGGCGTCGGCAGGGTTACAACCGCGCCAATCTGTGGATTCGGACCCGGTTCCTCGGCTTTCACCATCTCCCCAGCAAAGACAATGTGAACCGCCTCGCGTGCCCGCCCGTCAACCCCATCCAAGAATATGTCTAATCCACCCACATGTCGGTAAAAAAACCCTGCCTCTTCCAATGCAAGATTCGTCGCAGGAAGGTCCGCCCTATTCAACAGCATATCCACGTCCGCAGTATTTCGGACCGCAGCCTCATCAATCGTCGATACCCACAACGCCACCGCATTACCCCCGGCGACCGCGTACGGAATCCCTGCCTTCTCCAACGCCGCCATTGCCCGCAACAATCGCTCCCGCACCTTCTCCACGGCCCTCACCACCCTCTCCAACGAGAATGATCCCAACGCCGGCTCCATCAGCAAGATGATACCACACCCCCCCCTGCAATTGTTCCACGTGGAACAATGACATCCCCCCCGTGCCCCCCCTACTTCCCCCCCCTACTCCATCGCAACGCCCAGCTTCTCCATCAACTGATCAAACTGCTCCAACGACCCGTACGAAATCGTCATCTTCCCCTTCCCCTTCGATCGCCCAGCCCGCAACTGCACTCGCATCCCCAACTGCCGGGCTATCGACTTCTCCAGCTCCGCAAAGTGCGCGTCCCGGCCCGCGTTCTTGTCCTCCTCACCCTTCTCCACCGGCAGGGGGCCTGCGAGGATCATTTTCTCCAAGTTCCGCACGCTCAGCCCCTGCGCCACCACCAGCTTGCCCAGCCGCTCCTGTTCCAACACATCCAGCACCCCCGCCAGCAACTTCGCGTGCCCCAAGCTTAAAAGTCCGTCCTTTATCCACCGCCGCACCGGCTCGGCCAGCTCCAACAGCCGCACATAATTCGCCACCGTGCTCCGATCCTCACCCAGCCGAACCGCCAGCTCGCTCTGCGTCAGCCCCAACTGCGTCAGCAGCACCTTGTACGCAGCCGCCCGCTCGAGCGCCGGCAGGTCTTCCCGCTGAATATTCTCCACTAATGCCATCTGCGCCTGCGTCAACCCGTCGACCTCCTTCACCACGCAGGGGACCGTGGAAAGTCCCGCGAGCTTACTCGCCCGCAGTCGGCGTTCTCCGGCGATCAGTTCGTAGCCCCCCTCGGAAACCCTCCGGACGACCACCGGCTGAATGACGCCGTTGCTTTTGATGCTGTCAGCCAGTTCCCGCAAGCTGCTCTCGGTGAACGTCCGCCTCGGCTGATGGGGATTGGGTCGGATCTCGTCGACACCAATGTCCATCGGCGTCCCGTAAATCACCTGCACCTCGGCAGCGGTCGGGGAAGCGGCGGGGGGCCTACCTAGCCCGTCGGCAGTGGTCTCCCCTGCATCAACGTCGGCATCGTCGGGTATTGAAACCTTGATAAGCGAGCTCAACCCCCGCCCGAGTCGGCTTTTGCTCTGCGCCATCGCCTGTTTGCCCGTCGATCCGCTGCCACTCGTCGCTGCCATCGGGTGCTCCCAAGAAAACCGCAGAGAAAGTTCATTGTTCCACGTGGAACAATTACTCTAAACGCGTCGCACTTGACAGAATACCTAACATTACACTACCATGCCACCGAAATACTCCTTTTCCGCTAGAATCTCGCCCGATGGATACCACTCCCCTGCCCACACCTGTTGACCCTCATCCCCGCGACCTTCCCGATGTCGATTTGGCTGCATTGCGCGCCAACCTTCGACTGACGCCGGATGAGCGGTTGGAGCATGTCGAGCAACTTTTGGCGTTCGCCCGTGAAGTTTTCGCAGCCGGACTCCGACAGCGCAATCAACTCTCGAGGAACCATGCCCGCACCCCCACTGCACCCGCGTGAGATTCTCGCGCGACTTTCATCCAACGGCGTTGAGTTCGTCCTCATCGGCGGGTGGGCGGTGGTTGCCCACGGGCACATTTACACCACGCAGGATCTCGATGTGGTTGTTCCGATGAACGCGGAAAACATCCGCAAAATCCTCACGGCGCTCGACGGGATCGACCCTCGACAACGCATGCAGCCCAGCAGGCCGCGCCTCCCGTCCACACTCGGTCAGCCGCCGTTCCCGAAGCACTTTTACGTTGAAACCACCCTCGGTTGGATCGATTTTCTCGGCGATGTGGAGGGTGCGGGGTCGTTCGAGGAGATCGCCGCCCGCGGAATTACGCTGCACCTCGCCGGGCACGACTGTCGGGTCATCGGCTTGGACGACCTGATTGCAGCCAAGAGGACTGCCGGCAGGCCGAAGGATCTCGCGGTGATCCCGCCGCTGCTCGCGTTGCGGGAACTCCGCGACAACCCCTGAATCGCACCTTTGTCGTTCAAAAATTGAGACCAACTCATCCGCCCGCCCGCCCCTACTTCCTGACCGGGCGAGTTTCCCTACAATCTCGGCAACGCCATGCCCTATACCCTCGAGCCAGTCAAACCGGACCTGACCTCCCCCGACGCCATGCCCGGCGCGGATTCGGAGAACCGTTGGACGTTGAACTTCGGCCCGCAGCACCCCGCGACGCACACCACGCTGCGCCTGGTGCTCGAGCTCGACGGCGAGCGGATCATGAAGTGCACGCCGCACATCGGGTACCTGCACTCCGGTTTCGAGAAGCTCGGCGAACATCTCAATTACAACCAGTACGTCACCATCGTCGACCGGATGGACTACTCCGGGCCGATCTACAACGAGCTGGCGTGGCATGGCACGGTGGAAAAGCTCATGGGCATCGAGCTTACGCCCCGCTGCAAGGCGCTCCGCACCCTTGCCGGCGAGTTCGGCCGGATCCAGTCGCACTTGTTGACGGTTGCGGCGTCGGGGTTGGACCTCGGGGCGTACACCGCGTTTCTCTACGGGTTCAACGAGCGCGAGACCGTGCTGGACATCGTCGAGTACATGTCCGGCCAGCGGTATCACAACAGTTGGACGCGGGTCGGCGGGTTGCTGATGGACCTTCCCGATGAGGAGGTTTTCAAGACGCTCGTCCACAAGCTCATTGACGACAAGCTTCCCAAGGCGCTCGCCGACGTGGAAAGCCTGCTGAACAAGAACCGGATCTTCCTCGACCGCACGCGCGGCGTGGGGCAGATCTCCCGGGAGGAAGCCATTTCCTGGGGACTCACCGGGCCGATGGCGCGGGCGTCGGGCGTGCGGCGCGACCTGCGGAAAGACGAACCATATCTCTGCTTCGCCGACAACTGGGACGGAGCCGGCGCGAAAGCCGTTGACTTCAAAGTCCCGGTGATGGAAACCGGCGACGTGCTCGCCCGGTACCTCGTGCGACTCGAGGAGATGAAGCAGTCGATCGACATCATCCGGCAGCTGATAGACAACCTCCCCGGCGGGCCGGTGAACGTGTCGCCGGAGGGGAAGGAAGTGCTTCCGCCGAAGAGCCAGGTGTATTCGAGCATCGAGGGGCTGATTCAGCACTTCGAGATGATCATGACCAACCGGGGTTTCACGGCGCCGGTGGGCGAGGTGTACGGGAGCATCGAGACAGCCAACGGCGAGCTTGGCTACTACATCGTCTCAGCCGGGGAGAACGTCCCGTGGCGGGTTCGCACGCGGCCGCCGTCGTTCCTGAACTACTCGACCTTCGCGAAACTCGTCGAGGGGCACAACATCAGCGACATCGTCGCGGTGCTGGGGAGCATTAACGTGATCGCGGCTGAGCTGGATCGGTAGGCGGGCTGACCGTAGCTGGGGTGGCCGTGAGTACGGAGTTCCGGAAGACCAAGACAGACGGCTGAGCTGCGGCGGGTGGCTGGACGGCTCCCGTCGCGGGACTTCCCGTGTCCCCTTATTTGCGCACCATCGCTGTTTTGGCTGCGCGCGGGCATTGCTGTTCTTCTTGGGGCCTGGCCGTCTCGGCCTACCTGCGGCGGCGGGTGAGGAGGAGGGCGGGGGCGGCGAGGAGGGCGAGGGAGGCGGGCTCGGGGATGACTGTTCCGATCCTCAGGACGAGGTTGTTGCCGTCACCGCCGATGTAGGACAGCGAGGCGTTGTATCCGGCGAACTCAAAGTTCTGGCCCTCGGCTTTGCCGGCGAACGTGCCGTTGAACGACGTCACCGTTCCGAGCGAGTCGATGAGCGTGATCAGGTCGCCGGTGACGGGGGTGTATGAACCGAGCAGGGAGAGCTGGAGGTTGGCGATGAAAAATTGGGGGTTGAACTGGGTATCGTCGGCGGTGAGCACGAGCCGGTCGGAGTTGGCCGGGCCGCCGATGTCGAAGAGGAAGATGCCGTCGAAGATGTTTAGGGATCTGGCGGTGAGGGTTTCGGCTGAGAGGCCGTCGTTGCCGATGAGGATGCTGGCGCGGGAGTAAAGGCGGAGGAAGTTGAGGGTCTCGCCCGAGCCGGAGATTTGGGCGAGGGCGCCGAAGGCTTCGACGGAGTTGCGGGTTTGGCCGGCGAGGATGACTTCGGAGTTGTCGAAGATGTTGATGGAGACTCCAAAGCCATCGGAGGGTGGGCGTGCGGTGGGGCTGGCCAGGACGAGGGTTGCGCGGTCGGTGGGGAACTGGTTTTGCAGGGAGAAGTAGGAGTCGCCGCCGGGGTCGGCGGTGAGGGTGAGGGTGGCGCTGTTGGTGATGACGATCGGCGCGTACCAGAGGACTCCGAAGCCGTCGTACTCGCCGAAGGTTTTGGCGACGAGCTGGTTGGGGAGGGTGAGGCTGCGGTTGATGAAGAGGCGGGCTTCCTGCTGGCCGGTGCCGTTTCCGTTGATGCCGCCGGCGATGGTGACGGTTCCGGTTCCGAGGGAGTCGTTGGTGAGGGGGATGAGGTCGCCGTTATTGACGGTGAGTCCGCCGGAGAGGCCGGGCTGATCGGCGCCGAGGATCAGGGTTCCGGGACCGGACTTGACGAGTCCGCCGGTGGTGTTGATCGGGACGTTGATGACGGTGGCGACTTCGGGGCGGCGGAAGTCGGCTGCGATCAAAAGATAGCCTGTGGCGTCGCCGAACTCGATCGAGCCCGTGCCGTCGACGATGGTGGGGTTGCCGGAGAACACGAGGTTCGATCCGAGCAGCAGCGAACCGGAGGTGACGGTGAGCTTGGCGCCGAGGTTGACGGCCGAGCCCGAGGGGATGCTCAGCGAGTTGACCGCGATGTCATTGGCGACGCCGGGGAAGGCGACCATTCCATCGAAGACGACGTTGTCGCCGCTGGACAGCGAGTTCAGCACATACTCGGAGGAATTCAGTGAACGGAGAACGCGGGCAGTCGAGTCGTATGTGACCGGGAGGTAGGTTTCGCCGTTGACGACGGTCGCCGTGGCCCAGGGGAGGACCGGGGCGGAGGTCGTGCCCGACGAGCCGCCGCCGATGAGCTCCGTGGCGGGAATGTCGGCGTCCAAGCCGATTTCGATCGGGGTGCTCGTGCCGAGATTGCGGAGGACGAGGGTGGCGCGGTTGCCTTCGGTGCGGGTGAGGGCGGCGGCCGAGACGGTGAGGGTGCCGCCTTGCTGGAGAAGTTCGATTTGGTTTTCACCGGATTCGAGGTTGATGAATCCGAGGTTTTCGGAGACGGTGCCGCCATCGCTTCCGGTGACGGAGATGATGCCCGACTTGACGCCGATGCGGGCCGTGTCGAGGACTCGGTTGTTGTTGGCGCCGGTGAAGTTGTCGAGCAGGAGCCTGCCGTTACGAATGGTGATGTCGGTGTCGGAATCGCCGGTGCTGGCCAGCACGCCGTCGACGTCGGAAAGGGTGAGCTGGTCGGCGACGATGGTGCGGCCGGTGTAAGTGTTGGCTGCGGTGAACGTGCCCGAGGCTCGGACGCGCATTTCGTTGGTGCCGAAGGTGTCGCCGATCGAGTTGGTCTGCAGGCCGATGGGTTTGTTGACGGTGAAGACCCCCTCGCCGAAGAACCCGCCACCGAGGTTGAGCGTGCCGGAGAGGGTCGTGAGGCCGACGTTGATTTCGGGGTCGTTGGAATTGAAGCCGTTGGTGCGGATCGTGTCGACGGCGAGGAACCCGTTGACCAAGTCGTAACGGGTGTTGAAACCGTTGGTGTAGCTGTACGCCAACTGCCCGATGGAGATGAAGGCGTCGCCGAGGTCGAGGGTGACCAGTGTGTCGGGAACGTTGCTCAGGCCGCCATCGAGGAATGCACTGTCGAAGCTCGAGTTCGGAGCGCCGGCGGTCCAGTTGGTCGGCTCGAGCCACAGCCCGCCGGCGGCGTTGGACCACGTAGTGTCGACCGCCGAAGCAATCGGGGCAAGGGCAAAAGACGACACAGCCAGCGCGAGCGCCATGACGGCGCGACGATTCAAAGCGACCACGGGGATCTCCTCTCTCCTGAGACAACCTCACCGGCGACGTGCCGGACAGCTTAGATTAACACAACAAACGGCAGTTGGTATTAGGATACGCGAAAAGGCGCGATTTGGTTTTTGAAAGTGAGCTTGGGCTGTTTGGTCGACCTTGACGTAATCCGCCGGGAAGGATTTCAGGTAGCGGAAGGCGGCCGCGCCAGCGCCGAAATCATCGATGCAGATCGGCACGCCGCGGGCGCGCAGGCCTCGCAGCGTGATGGCC
>JBBRUM010000081.1:0-10608 GCA_038247815.1 Tepidisphaerales bacterium
CACTGGGCCCGCTCGGATTCGAACCGAGAACCAAGGAATTATGAGCTCCCTGCTCTAACCGTTGAGCTACGGGCCCGCTAGACGATGCACTGCTCGATGAGTTTACGCCCGCACCCGCCCCCGCGTACATCCCTCCACTGCGGTCACCCATCGCCCCAGTGCACACCTAGTTCGGAAGCTCGCTGGGACTCCCTTGCGACGGGCCGCCGCCTTGCTCCTCCTCCGGCGCGATCTCGCCCTGCCGTATCTTCCCAGCCGCACGCTCAGCCTTGAGCGACTCCGGCAAGCCCCTCAAAACCGCAACCCCCAGCGGCGAAAACAGCTCCACACCCGGAAAAGCGCCCCGCGACCTGAAGTAATATCCCGCATCATCCGTCCACGCCGCCGACACCGACACCCCCTTCAACAACTCCACCGCCTTCGCCCGTGCCGGCAGAAGCCCCTCCAACTTTAACTCCGGATCGACCCCGTCGAGGTACTTCGCCAACTCCATAAGCGCATCAAACCCCTCCCCACCCGACGCCCCGATGTCCGCAAACCCCACCGCGGCCGAGTCCGGCGCATCCAACATCCCCTGAATTTCCTTTACCCGCCCCGAGTCCACCACCGACTTCGCCGGCGTCGCCAGCGCCGCCGCCACCACGTCCACGTCATCACCGATGACGAGCAGCCCGTCGCGAATCGTCCACACCGTCGTTCGGGTCGCCGCCCCCGCCGCTTTTGTCGCCGCCTGAGTGGAGGCGCCGGCACCGTCGGGCCCGAGCTTGAACAACGTGATCCCCGGCCGCTGCTCGGTCGCGAACCGGTACCGTTCGAACCCGTGCTTCCTTACCATCAGCGTGAGCCGGTCGATCGCCCTCCCCGCCCCCGTCAACGTCGCCCGCACCTTTTCCGCGTCGGTCAGGCGGTTCATCGCCACCAGCCCTTTCTTTCCTCCATCCTTCGTCGCCACCATCGCCAGCACCCAATCCGGCCCCAGCCCCCTTAAAAGCCCGTTCCGCACGTCCACCGTCAGCGCCAACGAAAGGCCCGACAACGCAATTTCCACGGGGTTGTTCGTCTTGATCTGCTCGCCGCGCCGAACAAATTGCCCGCCCCCCTCCGCGTCGTCGCCGAATAAGTCCTTAAACCCGCCGAGTATTCTGTTCGGGTCCATGCGGTAGGACGAAAAGTAGGTCGTCTCGGCTGGAACACGCCTAAGCAGCGTCTCCGAGACCTTTCGCGCGGGCAAGAATGCCGCCGGAATTCCCTTCCTCGGCGCCGCCGACCTGAAGAACCCCCGTGACACCCACTCTGTCCCCTCCACCGCCGCCGACAGTACTCCATAGTCCCCCTCGCCCAGTCCAGCATTGTTCAGGGCTTCCTGCGCCCGTTCGTTCTCCCCGCCCGGCACGAGCGCCGCCCTTGGCTGAAGGAGGATCACCATCGCCGGCTTCTCGACCATCCGCCCGACCGCGTCTTTATACCACTCGGTCTCGGCGAACTTGGCGACCACTTCCCCCTTCTTTGGGGGCCTGGGTGGCGCACTGGCGTACGGTGCATGCACCAGCACGGTTCCGTCGCGCCACGACGCACCACGACTGGGTAACTTCGCCGTCCGGTCGCGCAGAGTTTTCGCGAGTGTTTCTACATCCTTGCCCCCGTCCATGACGTGTACCGTGACGAACCGACCGGACTTCTCGGACGGTACGAACGCCACCAGCGAAGGTTTCCCCGCGGCGATGTCGTCAGCCCCGAGCAACGCCCGCAACATCAGCGCGTTGGGATCCTCCAAGTCCGACTTCTCTGTGTGGTATACCCCGATCCGCCCGAACACCTCGGCAATCTTGAACAGCCCAGCCGCCTGGGCGCCCTTGGACTCAGACCACGTCTTCCCCATCGCCTCGGTCCCCGCCCAGAAGAGTACGGCAACCGCGTTCTCCGGCACCTGAGCCAGCAAGTTCGCCGGAATCCCTGAACTCACCTTCGCCCCGGCCACCCCACCACGTCCCGTAGCCGCGGCCGTCGTCTGCCCCCAGGCACCGCCCGCCAAGACCGCCACCGCCAACACGCCCGCCACACAACCCCGCATCCGGTCGGCCGAGACACCCATCGCAACACTCCATTCGACTGAAAACCCGAGAATGGCCCAATCCTATCCCCATCCGCACCACGACAAAACACTCAAATCCCGCTCCATACATGCCTCATTCCCTCCCCATTCCCTCCTCGACTTCCCCCGTCCCCGCCCGCCCTATATCATCCCGGCCCGATGCTCGGACGCTGCCTCATCCTCGCCGCCCTCTCTCTCTGGGTCACCGCCTCGGCGTTGATCTGTGTCCGCGCCCCTGAAACGCCACCCCCCGGCGTCACCAAGCCCGAGCGAATCGTCGCCTCTTACAAGCGTCTCGCCGAGAACCTCACCGGTCTGCCCTTCCGTTCAGTCTCCATGCAGCTCCAGCGCACCGACTGGCTGGACAAGTACGAAGACTCCATCGACCGGATCGCCGCCCTGGGAGCCGACACCGTCAAGTTCGTCGTCGACCCACGCATGGAGCACGGCGAGTCCAACCGCATCTACCTCGACATGCGCATGACCCCCACGCCCGAAGCCCTCCAACGCCTCATCAAGCACGCCAAATCGAGGAACCTCCGCGTCATCCTCATGCCCATCGTCCTCCTCGACGCCCCCCGCAAAGCCACCGAATGGCGCGGAACCATCAAGCCCGAATCCTGGGACAAGTGGTTCGAGAGCTACACCGAGATGATGGTCCACTTCTCATGGATCGCCGAAGTCTCTGGGGTCGACCTCCTCGTCGTCGGCTCGGAGCTGGTCTCCACCGAAACCAGAAACAACGACTGGCAAAAGGTCATCGCCAAGGTCCGCTCGATCTACAAGGGCAAGCTCACCTACTCCTCCAACTGGGACCACTACACCGTCGTGCCCTTCTGGGACCAGCTCGACCTGATCGGAATGAACTCCTATTGGTCGCTGGACGAGGGCAAAAAGTCAGACGCCACGATCGAAGACATCAAAAGCGCCTGGGCCAACATCCAAGCCGACCTCCTCCCCTTCGCCGCCGGTCACCGCAAACCCATCATCTTCCTCGAAGCCGGATGGTGCTCCATCGCCAACGCCGCCCACGAACCCTGGGACTACACCCGCTCCGACCAGCCCGAAGATCCCGACCTCCAGCGCAGGCTTTACGAAGGCTTCTTCCAAACTTGGTACGGACACCCCCAGCTCGGCGGCTTCTCCATCTGGGAGTGGACCCCCAACCCCGACCCGAAAGACCGCGCTTCCGTTGAAAAGGCAGCCCGCGGCTACACCCCCGAACACAAACCCGCCGAAGCCGTCCTCCGCAGCTTCCTCGCCCGACCCCCCTGGCCCGTCAACCCCAGCCGTAATACCCCCAAGAGCAATACCACCGGTTCGGCGCGTTGAGCCCCCGCCGAACCCTCTCCACCCCCCTCCTCCGCCACTCAACCCGGCTCGCCCCATAACCGATCTATCGTGTTCCCCCTCCCCGAACCCCCCGAGGACCTCAGCGGGGAACCCGCTTCACCCCTACCGAACCACCACCATGCAATACGTAGCCACAAAGTACCGTACCCATACCTGCGGAGCACTCCGCAAACCCGACATCGGCCAGACCGTCAAGCTCGCCGGTTGGGTGCAGTCCTACCGCGACCACGGCGGCTTGGTCTTTATTGACCTGCGCGACCGCGAGGGCCTTACCCAGCTCGTCTTCGACGCCGACCTCTGCGGCCCCGCCGCCCACGAACTCGCCCGCTCGATCCGCACCGAGTGGGTTCTCTCCACCTCCGGCGTCGTCACCGCCCGCGGCGAGGGCTTCGAAAACCCCAAGCTCGCCACCGGCGCCATCGAGATTCGCGTTTCCTCCCTCGAGGTCCTCTCACAGTCTCCCCCGCCGCCGATCTCCCCCTCCGACAAGGAGCTGGCCAACGAGGAACGGCGTATGACCTACCGCTTCCTCGACCTTCGCCGCCCGGAGCTCCAGGAAACCCTCCGCATGCGGTATCAGGTCACCCGCATCATGCGCGACCACCTCGGCGACCTCGGCTTCTGGGAAATCGAAACCCCTATGCTCACCCGCTCGACCCCCGAGGGCAGCCGAGACTTCATCGTCCCCGCCCGCCTCGCCCCCGGCTCGTTCTACGCGCTTCCCCAGTCCCCCCAGCTCTTCAAACAAATCCTCATGGTCGGCGGCACCGACAAATACTTCCAAATCGTCCGCTGTTTCCGCGACGAAGACCCCCGCGCCGACCGCCAAGCCGAGTTCACCCAGCTCGACCTCGAAATGTCCTTCATCGACCGCTCCGACATCTTCACCGTCGTCGAAGGCCTTCTCCGCTCGATCTGGAAACAAACCCTCGGCGTCGAGATCCCCAGCCCCCTCCCCCACATCACCCACGACGACGCCGTAAGCACCTACGGCAGCGACCGCCCCGACCTCCGCTTCGCCATGAAGCTCCACGACCTCACCGACATCGCCCACACCACCGACTTCGCCGTCTTCAAATCCGCACCCTTGGTCAAGTGCATCGTCGTCGAAGGCGGCGCAGCCAAGCTCACCCGCAAAGACACCGACGCCCTCGCCGACTGGGCCAAAGGCTTCGGCGCCAAGGGCCTGGCCGTCACCAAAGTCACCGCCACAGGCTTCGACACCGGCGTCGCCAAATTTATCTCCCCCGTCGCAGCCGCCATCCTCGCCCGCACCGGCGCAAAAGAGGGCGACCTACTTTGCTTCGCAGCCGACAAGCCCAAAATCGTCCACAAAGTCCTCGGCGAGCTCCGCCTCAAACTCGCCAAAGACCTCAAGATTCCCCCTTCCACCCCCTGGGCCTGGACCTGGGTCACCGACTTCCCCCTCGTTGACCTCGACGAAGAGCAAAACAAGTGGAACGCCACCCACCACCCCTTCACATCCCCCCTCGACCACGACATCCCCCAGCTCTGCTCCCGCGACCCCGCCGTGCTCTCGTCGCTCAAGAGCAAAGCCTACGACGTCGTGCTCAACGGCTATGAGCTCGGCGGCGGGTCGATCCGAATCCACAACATGTCCGTGCAGCAGGACATCTTCTCCCTCTTGGGCATCTCCCCCGAGTCCCAGCGCGAGAAGTTCTCGTTTCTGCTCGACGCGCTCCAGTACGGCGCTCCCCCGCACGGCGGCCTGGCCTTCGGCTTGGACCGCATCGTCATGCTCCTCCGCGGCATCACCAACATCCGCGACGTCATCGCCTTCCCCAAGACCCAATCCGGCGCCGACCTCATGTGCCAAGCCCCCGCCCCAATCGACCCCAAGCAACTCACCGAAGCCCACATCAAAGTCGTCCTACCCCCGGCGCCCGCGCCGAAAACCTAACCCTCTCCCGCCGTCGATTACCGCCAGAAACGCCGCCAATCCCCCGCTGCGCTCAGACTTCATCAACCCCGTGTCACCCCCCCCGTACTTGCCCCGCCGCCCCTCCTCACCGATATTCACCCACCTATGCCAACCCCCAACTTCCCCATCGACCTCTCCGCACTCAAGCCCCTCAAGCTTTCCCCCGCGACCGCCTCGCTCTCCGAACCCGATAAAGCAACACTCCTCCACAACATCCAGCTCTGCCGCGACGCCATCGTCTTCTTCACCGCCCTCGCCGGCGCCAAAGGCCTCTCCGGGCACACCGGCGGCGCCTTCGACACCGTCCCCGAGGTCATGATCGTCCGCGCATTCATCGCCGGCGGCGCTCCCATCGTCCCGATCATCTTCGACGAAGCCGGCCACCGTGTCGCCACCCAATACCTCCTCTCCGTCCTCGACGGACACATGCCGGCTGAAAAGCTCCTCCACTACCGCGAGTACAACCAGCTCCTCCCTGGCCACCCCGAGAAACACCTTACGCCCGGCATCGAGTTCTCATCCGGCCGCCTCGGCCACCAATGGGCCTTCTGCAACGGCGTCGCGCTCGCAAACCCCGGCAAAACCGTCGTCATGCTCGGCTCGGACGGCTCGCAGATGGAAGGCGACAACTCCGAAGCCGCCCGGCTTTGCGTCGGCCAGCACCTCAGCGTCAAGGTCCTCATCGACGACAACAACGTCACCATCTCCGGCCACCCCCAGCAGTACATGGCCGGCTACGACCTCACCCGCACGATGACCGGCTACGGAATGCCCACCGACACCACCCTCGGCGAGGACGTCGAAGCCCTCTACACCGCCCTCGCCCGCGCCTTTTCCGACGACAAGCCACACGCCCTGGTCATCAAGCGACCCATGGCCCCCGGCATCCCCCACGCCGAAGGCTCCCCACACGCCCACGAAGTCCTCAAGGTCGACGTCGCCGCCCACTACCTCGAATCCCGCGGCCACACCGCCGCCGTCGAAATCCTAAAATCCGCCAAGCCCGACAAATCCCCCCTTTCTTTCAAGGGCTCCTCCGGAGTCGGCAAGAACCGCGACGACTTCGGTAAGATCGTCTCCGACCTGCTCGACGCGATGACCCCCGAACAGCGCCTCGCCTCGGTCAAAGTATTCGACAACGACCTCGAAGGCTCCTGCGGCCTCCACCACATCCGCAAGCGCCACCCCTCCGTCTTTATCCAAGCCGGCATCATGGAACGCGGCAACTTCTCCGCAGCCGCCGGCTTCGGATACCTCCCCGGCAAGCAGGGCATCTTCGCCACCTTCTCCGCCTTCCTCGAAATGTGCGTCAGCGAAATCACCATGTCCCGACTGAACTACTCCAACGTCCTCGCCCACTTCTCCCACTCCGGCGTCGACGACATGGCCGACAACACCTGCCACTTCGGGATCAACTCCATGTTCGCCGACGGCGGCGTAACCCCCCACCACGGCCAGGACACCACCCGACTCTACTTCCCCGCCGACCAGCACCAATTCGCCGCCTGCGTCAAGGCAATTTTCCCCCAGCCCGGCCTGCGCTTCCTCTTCTCCAACCGCGCCCCCGTACCCGATCTCCACGGCGAAGACGGCAAACCCTTCTACGCCGGCAAGACCTTCACCCCCGGCAAGGACGACGTCATCCGCCCCGCCGGAGGCGGCGGCTACGTCCTGTCCTTCGGCGAAATCACCTACCGCGCCCTCGACGCCATCACCCGCCTCGGCGAGGCAGGCGTGAAGGTCGGCTTGATCAACAAGTCCACCCTCAACGTGTACGACGAAGAAGCCATGAAGCTCCTGGTCGCCGCCCCGTTCGTCCTCGTCGCCGAAGGCTGGAACGTCAAAACCGGCCTGGGAGCGCGCATGGGTTCCGAGCTGCTTAAGCGCGGATTCAAGGGCAAGTTCAACCATATCGGCGTCAACCGCGAAGGCTGCGGCGGCCTCTGGCAACAAATCGGCCACCAAGGCCTCGACTCAGCCGGCATCGAGCGCGCCATCAAGGCCCTGCTCTAATGTCCCATCACCCGCCGCGCCCCACTTCCCCCCGCGACCTCGCCCTGCTCCGCCTCGACCGCGCCCGCCTCCCCGGCTGGCGTTCCAACCTCATCTCCCGCCCGCCACCCGACACCGAACCCTCCCCCCGCGACGCCGCCCTCGTCGAAGTCTTGTACGTCGGCTGCGTCAAGTCCCTATTCCCCCTGCGCCACCGCGTTTCCCACCACGCCGGCAAGCCGCTCCACGCCATCGACGAACTCGTCCAAAAGATCCTCGTCCTGGCCGCCTGGCAGCTCACCGGCATGGACAATATCCCCCCCGCCATCGCCGTCGACCAAGCCGTCGAACAGTGCCGCCGCTTCGCCCGCCGCAGCGCCGCCCCACTCGTCAACGCCGTCCTCCGCAACTTCGCCCGACAACCGCCCCCACCCCCACCTAGTGACGACCTCCCCCTTCCCCAGCTCTGGGAACTCCGCCACGGAATCCCCGCCGCCCTCACCCTCGCCCTCCTCGCCGAGTTCGACACCGCCACCGCCCAAGCCATCGCCGCCCACGCCAACCTCACCCCTCCCCTGCTCCTGCGGCTCTTCCCCGGTGTAACCATCGACGACCTCTCCGCCGCCCTCGCGCCCCTCGATTCCCCACCCGCCCTCCTCCCACACACCCAGTTGGGCATGGTCGTCGCCCAACACGCCCGCCGCGACCACCTCGCCGCCCTCGCCCGCGCCGGTTTGGCCCAAGTCCAAGACGCTACAGCCGCCGCCGCCCTCGACCTCGCCGACCTCCGCCCCGGACAAACCGTCCTAGACCGCTGCGCCGGCAGTGGAACTAAAACCCTCCACATGCAATCACTCGTCGGCCCCACCGGCGCCGTCCACGCCATCGAACCCAACCCCCACCGCTGCCAACAACTCTCCTCCCTCGCCGCAGCCCGCAACATCTCCAACCTCACCGTCCACACCGCCTCCACCCTCGCAGCCGCCAACCTCTCCACACCCCAATGCTTCGACAGAATTCTTCTCGACGTCCCCTGCTCCAACTCCGGCGTCCTCGCCCGCCGCCCCGAAGCCCGCTTCGCCCCCCCACCGTCATCCCAATCCCCCTCCCATCGCTCCCTCCAAAAACTTCAACTCGACCTTCTAGACGACACCGCCCCCGCCCTCCGCACAGGCGGCTTGCTCATCTACAGCACCTGCTCCATCTGGAAATCCGAAAACAGCCTTCAGGTCCGCCAATTCCTCTCCTCCCACCCCCACTTCACCCTCCAAGCCGAACACCAACATCTCCCCACCGCCTCCTCAAACACGCCTGACACTTACCGCGACGGCGGCTACACCGCATCCATGCTCCGAGTCCGATAAAAACCGCGGAAGTCTCAGATGTGTCATGCCACACTTCAGATATAAAACCGCGGAATGCAAACCCCTCTGATCATTCCGAGTACCACCCTTTTCCATCCACCCCTGAGTCTTCATCCCCCAACCCTCAACCTTCACTCACCCCTCCCACCCCACAAGCCGATATCTCCCGCATGTGGACCGTCCTCGTAGCCCTCGCCGCCACCACCTGGGCAGTCCTCTCCATCTTCGCCGCCGAACGCAATGCGCGCATTACAAGAATCCGCATCGAACAAGAAATCATCGCCGACCTCGCCCGCCGCGCCCCCAAACGCAGATCCCACTAACACCCATCGCCCACCCCGTAATTGCTACGCCGTGGCCCTCGTCGCCCACCGCCCTCATATCTAACCTCCAGACCCAAGGGCAACCCCACTTCATTGGGCTTAACCTTCATCTACCACACACGCTCGGACAAGCACGTACACCCTCACACACGCAATCCGCTCCCTCCCTACCGCCCCGGATTCGTCGACGCCCCGACCTCCGGCTCAGCTGCCGACGTTTCCACCACCCTGAGCTTCGCGTACGGATTATCCCCCGCGGTCACCGGCACGAGTTTCGTAGAGATCACCTTCGCCGGTTGCAGCGGTCGCGTTGACTTGTCCGCCCGTGGCAGCGCGGCGATCGCCTTCACCGCATCCATCCCCTCCACCACCCGCCCGAACGCCGTAAACCGCCGGTCAAGCTGCTTGGTCGAGGCATAATCCAAGCTAATGAAAAACTGCGACCCCCCTGAGTTGGCAAACTCCGGCCTGGGAAGCAAGCCCGGCGCCTCGTTAGGGTCGGTCAATCTCGCCATCGACAGCACACCCGGCAGGTGCTGCCGGTCGCTGAATTCAGCCGGCGTCGTAAACCCCGGCCCGCCCGTACCGTCGTTCCTCGGGTCCCCCGTCTGCACCACAAACCCGGCTTCTACCCGGAAAAACTCTAGCCCGTTATAGAACCCCCCCGCCATCAACCGCTGAATCGCAGACACCGTCACCGGCGCCGTGTCATGGTAGAAACACACCTTCATCTCCCCCGCCGTCGTGTTCACCGCCGCATACCGCAGCGGTTCCATTTTGAAAAACATCGGCCCCGACGGCGCCCCCCGCCTGCGATCTTCCCGCACTTCCACCACCAGCGGCGTCCCGACAAAGTTTGATTCATCCCCTCCGGGCGCGACAGCGAATAGCACATAGCTCCCCGGGGTGCTCAGCGGCTTGGCGAACAACTTCGCCAAATCCACCCGCCCGCTCACCACACCCTCCGACCGCGCCGACGTCGCCCGCCCCACAAAGTCCAGCAACAACAATTCCACCCCAGCCCCCGCTCCCCCTGTCACCTCCACCTCCACCGCCTGCCCCCTCGCCACAAACTCCCGTACCTCCACCACCCCCGGCTTGCCAGCCTCGTCCACAGCCTGCTCGCCCCACACCCCCACCGTCCCACCCAACACCACCACCGCCAAACCCATCACAACACGCCAATGTTTTATCATGTCTGCCACTTCAAAAACCGTCAAGTTCGACGAGCCAGCACGTTAGCCGCTCTCCCCCATCTAGTCCCCACGCCCCCATTCGTTGCACTGTTTCCCTACCACGGCACCAACTTCCCTGCCAACACCCCCATCTGCACCGCCCCCCCCACCACCGCCAACACCCACGCCCCCAGCAACAACCTCGCCGCCCGCACCGCCTTCCGCCGCCGCGTAACCGTCGCCACCCCACCCAACACCCCCGGCCCGACAAACACCGGCACCCACGCCCACCACCTCCACCCCTGCCCCAATCCCTGCACCAACACCTCCACCACCGGATACGCCATCAGCAACCCACCCGCCACCC
>JBBRUM010000082.1:0-10580 GCA_038247815.1 Tepidisphaerales bacterium
ATCGGGCGAGCCGAGGATCGTGGCGACGGCCTCGCCGGGCGGGGTCTGCGCGTCGCCGGCGTCGGCGTCGACGCGGAGGGGACCGTCCCACGTGACGACGATGGGATCGGACTTGGGGACGGTGGTGGGGGCGGCGACGGCCATGGCGGGCGGGGACTGGGTAGCGAGTGCAGCCGTCGGTGTGACGGGGGCTTCGGGGGCTGCGGGGGCCGGCGGGGCTGCGGGGGTTGGCGGTGCTGGGGCGACGGCGGACGGCAGTGGCTGGGCCTTGGGTTTGGGGAGTGAGGAGAAGTCGATCTGTAACACGTCGCCCGTGATGGAGGTGCTTTCGCCCTGCTGGATCAGGAGTTTGTTGCGGATGGTGGCTCGGTAAACGACATCGGCGGGATTGGGCTGGGGTGCCTGGGCGGGTGCGGGTGCCGCGGGGGATTGCGCGGCGGCGACCGCGAGTGCCGCCGGGTCGGTCGAGGCGAGCCTGAGGTCCGGTGGGGCGGTGAGTCCGATTGCTCCGCCCCCTTCCTCACGCGGACGAAAAATGTCGGTGGACTTGATGACCAGACGCGTCGCCCGGGCCACCTCGAGGCGTTGAATGCGACGGTCGCCGGGGTTGGTGAGCTGGATGGTGAGACCCTCGCCGTCGAAGTCGTAGTCGTTGCCGCGGACGGTGACGGGGATCTTGTTGCCCGCGAGTCGAACTCCGCCAATGACGGCGTCGTCGGTCCAGATACGCAGGGTGTCGTTGTCAAAGACGACGTTGTCCATGTCCGCGACAAGCGCGACTTGCGCGTCGTCGGACTCGAAGAGCTTGATCTGGACGTTTCTCATCGTGCCGCGTGTGGGGACTGCGGGGGAACCGCCCGAGCCGCCCGCCCCGCCGAGCGTCACGCCGCCTCCGCGCCCACCCGCGCCGCCCGACGCGCCTCGCCGCGGCAGGAAGACCTGCCCGGTCTCGCCCGTGAGTACGACCCGCCGCCCGCCGGCGAGGTAAAACTCGAACGCCGGGCCGGAAACGGCCACCGTCCCCGAGTCGATCGGGTTGAACTGGCCGGCGCGAAAGCGGTAGGTCAGCTGTCCCCTTTCGTCGTACTGGTTGGCCCAGGGTCGCTCCCCCGCGCCCAGACCCTGCGCCCCGCCGGTCTCGTCAACCAGGCGCGTACTGGGCCGCAGCGACGACGACGTCTCGTTCATCACCGTGCGCGGCTGAAGAAACAGGTACACCACGACCCCGGAGGTGATCACAACCGTCGCCGCCGAAACTTTCATCCACGTCTTCATGGTTCCGCCCTCGACGCCACCGACCGACTCACACTTGCTCGTCCACGTCCAGCATCTTAAGCACCACGAGGTCCTGAACGTCGATCAGGCCCACGGGTTTGTCGTCCGCGTCGACCACCGGAAGCTCGTCGAACCGGTACTTACGCATCACCGACATCGCCTCGCTGGCGAGACGGTCGAACCGGATCCGACGCGGGTTGCGGGTCATCACCTCGGCGACGGGTTTGCTTAGCGCCGCGCCGTCGGAGTCGGTGACCACTCGGCGGAGGTCGCCGTCGGTGAAAATTCCGCTGATTCGCCCCGAGTCGCCCACGAGGATCACCGCGCCGCTCCGCCGCTTGATCCGACTCACCTCGTGCAGCACACCCGCGACGCTGAGCTTGTCGGAGGCGGTGGGCAGGTTTTCGCCCATCCGAAAGCTCATCGCCTCGCCGACGCACATGAGCTTCCGCCCGAGCTGGCCGGCCGGGTGGAACAACGCAAAATCGCCCGCCGTGAACTGCCGAGCCTTCATCACGCACAACGCCAGCGCATCCCCCAACGCCAGCATCGCCGTCGTGCTCGCGCTCGGCGCCAACCCCAGCGGGCACGCCTCCGGAATCTTGCCCATCTCCAGCACGATGTCCGCATGCCTCCCGAGGCTGGACTTGGTCGTGGCCGTCACGCCGATCATCGTGTTCCCGAGCTTCTTTACCAAGCTGACGATCCGCACGATCTCGTCGCTCTCCCCCGAACTCGACAAAATCAGCACGATATCCCCCTGCCGCACCGACCCGAGGTCGCCGTGCACCGCGTCGGCTGGGGACAGGTAGTGCGACGGCGTTCCCGTCGACGAAAACGTTGCCGAGAGCTTGCGTGCGATGTGCCCGGCCTTGCCAATCCCAGTGGTCACCAACGCGCCCTTCCCCGCGAGAATGACTTCCACAGCCGCCGTAAACCGCCCATCAACCGCCCGAGCGACCTCGCGGACGGCGGCGGCTTCGGTGTGCAGTACTTCGAGTGCCAATGCTCGGATCGAGTCGTTCAAGTCTCAGGATCATACCCCGCCCGCCGATCCCACGCACACCCTCCGCACAGCAACTTTCTAGAGGTCCGGCGCGACATAGTCGGGGGCGATTTCTTTCCGCAGCGCCTCGAACTCCGGCGCCCACCTCGCGCCGCCGAGATTCTTACCCCAACGCGCATACAGCGCCTTGAGCCCGTCCACGATCCCCTGCTTCGCCCCGGCATCGACGGAGCCCGCCTCCACCAACTTGAGTGTGCTCCGCATGAGCTTGAGTGTGGCGTCCCAGTATCGGTCGTTCGGCACGGCGACCATTTCGCCGTTTCGGTCTTCGTCGACGGTGGGTCGGCCGAGCCGGCGCTGCTCGAGCAGCTTGGCGAGAAGGTCGCGAGCCTCGGCGTATTGGCCGGTTTCGTAGCTGATCAGCGCCACGCCAAGTTCAACGACGGGGTCGGCTGCGCCTTGCGGCGTGGCGCGCAGTCCCTGATACAGCGCCAGCGACGCCTCCAGCCCCTTTCGCCGCGCAGCCGGGTCCGACTCGAGGTCGGCGGCCAAGCGCTTCGTGTCGGCGTCGAACACGCGGTACCGATAGGTCGACTCGCGGATCTTCGGGTCGGGATTCTCCTCGGCCCACTGAACAAGGAACCCGGACAACTCGGCCCGCGCGGTGGCGAGAGAGCGGACGGCCGCGGCGTCCCCGGCTGCCTTGGCGGCGTCGAAGTCGGCATTGAGTCGGGTGAGCAGGCGAAAGACGACGTCCGCCCCCTCGTCGCCGCCAGTTTTCTCCAGCAGCGCGACGAGCGTCCGCGTCGCCTCCTGATTTTTTCCAAGGTCCATCAGCGCCAGCACCCGCACATTCATCGCCTGCGAAACCAGTTCGCGTTCGCCGGCCAACCCCGCAGCCGACCCCTCAAACCCCTCGAGCAGCTTCAACGTCTTCGCCGGGTCCTTCTGCCCGCGCAGCGCCACGTCCGACCCCACGAGCGCGGTCCGAACGAGGATCAACTTCTCGTTCTTCCGCTCCGCGCCGCCCGCCGCCAGTCGTTTCCGAGCCCCCGCCGCCACCTCCTCGGCGAGCTTAAGCAGTTGGCCCGTGCGGCGCTTGCGGTCCTCCTCCGACAGCTTCGCCCCGGAATCGTCCAGCACCTGTTTAAGCGCGACCATCCGGAAAAACCCCGCAAGATCAGCTCTGGGGTCCGTATCCGGCACCTGCTCGAAAAACGCGACCGACTCCGCGAACCGCCCCGTTTGCTGAAGTCGCCGCGCCCACTCGTACGCATACTCCCGCCTAGAAAACGGCGGCGCCACCGCCATCGCCAGCAGCCGCTCGTATAGCTTCCCCACCTCGACGTCCTCCGGGTTCTCCCGCCGAATTTTGGCGACGAGGAACGCGGCTTCGTCGAGAGCCGCCGGCGCGTTCTTGTGCGTCCCACTGAAAGCATCGATGAAGTCCAGCAGCGCCCCAGCCGCCGCCGCGGTCTTCCCCGACCGCTCGAGCAGCAGCGGAAGCCTAATTGCAGTGTCCTCGACCAGCCCGGAATCGACGCCCGACTTGCCCCGCCGCGACACCAGCTCTCGCCCAGCCGCGATTGCCTGACCGAGCACCTTGTCGTCCACCTTCGACCCCTCGGGCTTGGCCAGTTCGCCCTCTCCCCCGCGGAAGATCGCGCGCAGCACGAGCAGGTCCAGCGTCTTGAGGTCGGCGTTCTCGGGGACCTTGCCCGCCAGTTGCTCCAGCACTGTCGACTCGAACTCCGGCCGCTGGCGCACGAGGGCAATCAGCGTCTGCCGGGCCTTCTCGTCGTCCTTGTTGGCGACGTCGATCCGATACTGCAGCATCATCGCGGCTGCATCCGCCCCGGCAAGGGCGGACGCGTTTGCCCCCAGCGCCGTCTTCTGCCAGTCCCGAAGTTCCGCCAGTCGGGTCGTCGCTCCCGCCACATCGCCGCCCCGCAGCTCCGCGACAGCCGCGAAGTACCTCGCCTCGTACTGTTGCGATACGGTCGCCTCGGGCGTGATCCCGTTCGGTTCCTTCCACACCGAATCCAGCACCCGCGCCGCGTCCGCCACCTGCCCGGTCGCCAGCAGCAGCTTGCCCATCTGCACGCGCACCGTCCCCTGCACGGAGCTGTCGGCGTTGTCGAACTGGCGGAGGTAATCCAGTGTTTCCACCGCGATCTTCGCGCGGTCGTCGTCGGCGATGTCACGCGACGCCACCACCGCGTAATTGTTCATCCGCCCGGTGAACTCGGCTTTGAGCGCGAGCTGGTCGAGCTGTTCGTAGCGTGCCACGGCGGGGTCGTTCGGGCCGGTAAGCTTGTTGGCCACGTCGTCCGCCTGAGCCCGGGCGAGCTCGGCCGCCCGCGCGAGCATCTTGCTCGCCACCCCCGCCACCGGCCGAAGTCGGGCCCGATTCGCGGGCGTTTCGCCCCAGTACTCCAGTGTGTTCAGCTGCGGAAACACCAGCGCCTGGATCACGCGCTCGGCTTGGATGACCAGCGGGGCCGGGTCGCGTTGCGTGGGCAGGGCCGCTTCCATCCCCGAGACCAGCGGCGTTACCAGTGCGTCGACGTCGCGCGGACTCAGGCGGCGGGTCGGATCGGTCAGTTCCTTCAGCGCAATCAGCGCCCGGGTCGCCTGCCGCTGCTCGGCTGGCACGCGGTTGACTTCAAAGGCCCGCTCGAGCAGTGAGTTCAATCCCCGCTGCGCGAGCTCCGCTTGAAGTCGGCCCTCGGGCAGCGAATCCAATCCCGTCCCCCCCGCACCCGTCTGCGCAACCGCCCCCCCGCTTGCCGCCACCGCCGCCCACAGCGCAGCCGCCACGCCCCACCGATACCCCCGCGCCACCGCCACAGTCGACTTCGCCACAGCCATGAATCCATCTCCCAACCAAGACCCACCCGCAACCCAACAACCCAGTTACTACCGCCCCTCACCGCGCCTGCGAAAACCCGATCTTCTCAAACCCCGCAGCCAGCGCCGCCTGATACACATCCAACAAATGCGAGTACCTTGCCCCCCGCGTCGGAGAGATCACCACCTGAATCTTCTCCGTCGGTTTGTTGGCCGCATTCAGGCGAAGTCGAAGCGCCCGCAGTTGCCCGGTGAGCTGTTCATACTCGTTGCCACTAACGCCGTCAGCCCGGGCGATGTACCTGTCCGGCGCGAGCGAATCAACGCGAATCTCCAGCGGCTCGTCCGGCACGTACCCCGGCGGCGGCACCGCCCCTCCGGCGCCCTTCTGGGTGATCGGCGTCTTGCTCACGAGAAAGTGTTCCTGGCCGCCGAACTTGCCCGTGAGCATCAGAAAAATCAGGATCACCATGACCACGTCCACCAGTGGAATCATGTTCGGGCCGGCGTCGTAGTGCCCGGCTTTGGGGAGTTTAATTCGCATCGGTGTCTCCTTCTACTGCCGCACCGTAACACTCACCTTGCGGGTGTTAAACGACACGTTTTTCACCTGCGCCTCAGCCGCCGCCATCAGCACCGGCTCGATATACCGGTACTGCAAACTTTCCTCGCCGCGGATAATCACGGCGAAGTTGGGGTTGTCGGTTGCCGCGCCGGGCTTCATCGCGGCGCCGAATCGCAGAAACTTGAGCGTGTCGGCGAGCTCATTGCGTCCCTGCGCGTCTCGAATCCGCAGCTCGTTCATCGTGCCGCCCACCAGCGCCGTCACCCGCGGCTCGTCCTCGGTCACCCCGGGAAACACGTTGAGCGTCACCGTGTTTCCGAAGTCCTTAATGTCCAAACCCATCACCGTCGCCGGGATCGTCATCGCCTCGGCCCCCGTGCTCACGCCGATCTTGGCGACCAGCATGAAAAAGATGATCAGGCACATCACCACGTCGATCAGCGGTGTGACGTTCGGGTGCGAAGTTTGCGAGTCGGGCATTTGTCGTCGTTTCATGGCCGTCCTCCGGTTACTGGGGCCGCGCCAACGCCGGGGCCGACATGACGGGCTTGGCTTCGGGGGGCTTGGTCATCAGCAGAAGCTCCTCAGCCTTGAGCGCCGCCTCGACCGTAAGTCGGTCCGTCAGCGTCCGCAAAACCCCGAACGCCGCCAAACACGGAATCGCCAGCGCCAGCCCCAGAAACGTGTGCGCCAGCGCAATGGAAATGCCCTGCGCCAACTGAGCCGGATTCGCCGACCCGCCCGCAGCCCGCATCGCGTCGAACGCCACGATCATCCCCAGCACCGTCCCGAGCAGCCCCAGCAGCGGCCCGAGGTTGCCGATGATGTTGAGGAACTCGATCTTGCGGAAGCTGTTCGCCGTTTGCTCGCCCACCGAGGTCTCCAGCGCCTCTTTCATCGCGTTAAAGCTCGGCGCCCGTTTAAGCGCGGGGTTCAGCGCCTTGGACACGAAGCTCTGATCGACTTCCGTGAAGTCGATCAGCTCCTTGAACTGCCGGTTGGAGATCATGTCCTGAATCGCCGTCACGCTCGCCGGAGGCATGTACACGCTGGCCCGCGTCTTGATGAACCCCTGCACGATCAGCGTAACCGCGATGAAACTCAGCAACGCGATCGTCACCGTCACAAAGTCGAACGGGATAATGCTCAAAATCCCCTGCGACGGCGCTGCCTCCCCCGCCGCGGCAGCCGCCGCCGCCGCTCCGCCAACCGGGGGCGGGGGCGTCTGTGCGCCCAGCCAAGCCGTGTCCGACAACATCCACCCCGCCGCCACTAACAGTGCCCCCAGCAGCACCATCCTAATCTTGCCCGTCGAATATCCGCCAACCACTCCAGCCACGTTGCTCACCTTTCGCCCGCGTCTCCGCGGGAATCTCCAAAACCTCCGCCCGCCACACGCCAACCGGAGCCGATCTCGCTGGTCCATTCGTGTCGCGGTACGGTCGGGGTTTGCTCGCAACCCATCGCCAGGCCGGGATCTTCGCCTCGTCGCCTCGCCTTAAGTCAGCGTCCCCGAGTCAATCAAAAATCGTCCTTGTCCACCTCTCGATACGTCCCACCCGACTCCTCCGCGATCGTCTTCAACAACTTCACCAACTCCGGGTCCTCCGCCGCACGAATCCGAATGGTGTTGACCTTCACCTTCTTGTCCCGGTTCATACGACGGAACTGCTCCAACACTTCCTTCGGGTCTCCCTGGTCGAACCCGTCGGTGAGCACGAAGATCAGCTCCGGGTTCAATGCAAACGCGGCTTGGATCCCCGCGCTGGGCTTGGTGCCCCCGGCCGCGCTCTGCTGACCCACGAAGTCGAACGCCTTCCTCTTATTGTCCGGGTTGCCCATCACCAGGCTCTGCGTCATCACGCGCGCGACGTCGGAAAAAATCACCACCCCAAAACTCTGTATCGGTCGAAGCTGGTCGATCGACTGCCGCAACTGCCGCTGCAGCGCCGGAAACACCGACAACATCGACCCGCTCGCGTCGCACAAAAACACGATCCGCCGCGCGTTCCCGCTTGACCCCACGAAGTTCACCCGCGGCCCGCCCCCCCCGCCGCCGCCGGGCACGCCGAAGATGCCTCCCCCCTGGTCCGCCCCGCCACCCTGCCCGGTTCCAGTCGCCTTGCCACGCGAAAATCCCTGGTTCGCCCCGATCCCCAGCACCGAGTCGCTCCCCCCATCGGCCCCCCCCGCGACCGCTTGGTTTAGCCGCTGCCCCTGCGTCCTGACCTCGGTCCGCGTGCTGTCGGTGATCTGATCCTGCGCCGCCACCCGGTTCGGGTCCGCCCCCAGACCCGGATTCACCACCCCGCCCACCGGCGCGTTCTCAATGATCGTCGCCTCCGGAATGATGATCTGCTCCTGCACCTTCGTCACCACCTGCTCAACAGTCTTCACCACCAGCAGCAGCGCGACAACCAGCCCCAGGTGCAGCACCCCACTCGTCACCCACGGTAATACATCCTGCACCCACTTCTTCTGCGCGAATGTCTCCGGCGCAGCCGCCCTGAGCACCGGCGCCTCCCCCGCGTTGTCAATCTTCTCGAATCCTTCGGGTGCCCCGGAGGGCGAAATCTGCGACATCGTTTCAGCACCTCATAAAACCGCTCGATCCCGGTTGCCAACCGTACCCTCCCCACCCCACCACTGGCAAATCGCCCCGACGCGGCCGTCCACAACGTCAACCGCGAAAACTTGCATCCGCTTTCCCTCCCCCAACGAGTATCTCCCCCTTCCCGCCCACACCGGGCGAACCGGCAAAATAAACCCCTTTCCAAGCCTCTCATGCCCCACGTCGCCCGTCGCGTCGCCGCGCTGTCCACTGCCCTCTCCGCACTGCTCACCTAGAGCCCTTCCGCCTCGGCCCGATGTGCCGAACCGTCCCACCCCAATCCCCCCCAACCGGCCCACACCCCGACCTCCGCCCGTGCCAGCACCCCCGCCCTCGCCACACTCCTCCTCCAAACCGACCCCTCCACCCCCACACTCGCCAACTCCGGCTAACTCGACACCCTCGGCCAAGACGCCCCCGTCACCCTCAAAGCCGCCATCCGCGCCGCCGGCCTCTCCGAAACCCTCGAATCCTCCTGCCTCTTCACCCTCCTCGCACCAACCCTCGTTTGACCCCCCCGCCATACCACCCATAACCTTCCCGCGTCGCCACTCATTGGGGATTGGTGTAACGGTAGCACAGCAGCCTCTGGAGCTGTTTGTCTAGGTTCGAATCCTAGATCCCCAGCTGAACTTGATAGACGCTCATGAAATCCCTCGGTTTTACCGGGGGATTTTTCATTTACCCGCAAGATTCTGGGCGCATTTGTCCCTGATTTGTCCCTGTGGGTGCCAGCCCCACTGAGTTCGAGGGGGCTTTTCGGCGGTGTAGTTCCGTTGACGAAACCGACCGCGGTGAGAACGACGCTGAGGATGAGTGGTGTGATTTTGTTCATGTGTTACTTGTGGGTTGAAGGTGAAGATGATGACGCCGTTTCGACGGCGTCGTTGAGGGAAGACTGCTGGTGCGAGACGAGTGACGCCGGGGTGACGAGTTGCTTCGCGACTTCGGCGGGGTTGGGGAACTTCAGTTGCGCCATCAGGCGGACGGAGTTCTCCTCATCGAGGTGGTAATAGGTTCGGGACATGGACCCGTCGCCGGCATGGCCCATCCATACATCCACGGCCCGTTGGGGTACGCCGTTGTTGACGGTGTAGCTCTCGAACGCGTGGCGAAAAATGTGCGGCGTCCACCCTCCTTCGGCCTGCCCGACCGCCAGACCGAGACGGGTAGCGAGCGTTTCGACCTGACTCCGTACCGTATTCTCATTCAGCGGCCGCCGATCAGCTGGCGGTGCGTCGGGGTTTCGGGCGAACAGGACGGGACTTCGCTTGGCCAGTTCCACGGCGTCCTCCAAGTAGGGACGGAGATCGGCGTGGATGGGAACTTGTCGGCTTCCCCCGGTCTTCGTCGACGCCCCGGGTTTCGAATTGACGTTGACGAAGCCGTCCTTCAAGTCGATGTCAGCTGGGGTGAGTCGCAGTAGTTCTCCAATACGCAATCCTGAGTACATCAGTACCGCCATGTAGTTCCGGTAGAGCTTGGGGGTGGAGAGAACAATCCGAAGGGCGTCCCGCATCCTCGGCGGGAGTGGCTTGGGGCGAGGAGGTTTCTCCACCGTCAAATCGGCGAGGGGATCTATCTGGAGAAACCCACGCCGCTTGAGTAGCCCAGTCATCTGTTTGACGTACAGCGTTGACTTGTGAATCGTGGCCTCCGGACGGGTGCGGGGGCGCCCGGTCTTGCCAACAGGGCATTCACTGCGGAGCTTTGCGTAATCCGTCAGATCCGATGGCTTAATCTGCTCTAGGTATCGGATCCGCTGGGACTCACAAAAATTCGCGAAGAAACGAAGTTCTGTGGCGTAGCTTGTTAAGGTTGATTCAGCGCGGCCTTTGCCCTTGGTTTCGATGAGGTACCTTTCGACGGCAGCACCAACATCATGTTTGACGGTGGCGACGACGCCGCCAAGGAGGTCGCGGTTGAGTTTCTCGGCGACGCGGCGGGCGTCGCGGACGACTGCGGTTCCGGTGCGAAGCTTTCGGTGCTTTCCGCCCAACGAAAAGTGGGCGGTATAGTGGCCCTTTTTCCCTTCACGTCGGAGTGTGATTCGTTCGGTGACGCGGATGACGCGCCTCGAGTCGGGTGAGATGGTTCTGGGCATTAGCGTTTACCTCTGAGTTGGAACAAGCAGTTCATCAGTTTTTGGGTTAGGTACAGAATGTGGCGTCCTTTTTTGGTGTAGGTGCCACGGAGTTCGTCGGCGTACCGCCACTGTCGAAGCGACTTCAGCGGTACACCGAGCATCGCCGCCGCGTCCTTCTCCGTGAGTA
>JBBRUM010000083.1:0-10577 GCA_038247815.1 Tepidisphaerales bacterium
CTCTTTCTTCCCGTCATGCTCACAGCCACGGTTTTCGCCCGCGGGCCCGCCGCCGAGCAGCTTCGCGCGAAGCTGCCCGGCACGCCCACTGTGATCGTCGACGACCAAGACGCCGCGACGCTATCGATCGACGAAAGCGACGGCTCAACGCAGTCGGTAATTCCCGTTCCCCCGACGGACGGCGTCCCCTTTTCCAACGCGCTGCGCGTGGACGTTGCCGCCTCGTACATCCCGGTCTATCGCATCCAGGCGATGTCCACCCCCACCACCGGGGCCATCCGAACCGGCGACACGGTGCTCATCTCCTTCTGGATTCGCTCCCCCAGCGCAGCCGGTGGCAGCTCGGGGCTCGCATCCTTCCGCCTCCAGCTCGACGCCCCCCCGTGGACCGCCCCCGCCGGTGGGAGCACCTCCACCGGAAACCAGTGGAAGCAGGTCTTCGCCTCCGGCGTCGCCGAAGAAGACTTCGACTCGGGCAAGCTCCGCGTCGCTTTCCATCTCGGCCAGCAGCGCCAGCAGCTCGACATTGGCGGCGTCGTCGTCGTCAACCTCGGCAAGGGCGTCGACCCCGCGACCCTGCCCCAGAACGCGCTCACCTGGCCCGGCATGGAGCCCAACGCCCCGTGGCGCGCCGAAGCCCAACGCCGTATCGAAAAATTCCGCATGGCGCCGCTCTCCGTCGAGGTCATTACCGCTGCCGGCACGCCGATTCCCAACGCCACCGTCACCGTCACGCAGAAGACCCGGGCCTTCCAGATCGGCTCGTTCATGCAGTCCAACTACTTCACCGGCCCGCTGGGCGAATCGCCAGATGGGGCGAAGGCCCGCGAGGTCGTTCTCAAGCTTTTCAACCGCGCCACCAGCCCAATTTACTGGGCCGACTGGGGCTGGCCGAACCAGAAGGACGATTACCTCGCCATCGCCACATGGTTAAAGCGGCACAGCATTCCCACACGCGGGCATGTCATGTTCTACCCCGGCTGGAAGTTCATGCCCGCCGAGGTCGTCAAGCTCCAGTCAGACCCACCCGCGCTGCGTGCGCGCATCCTGAAGCAAATTGCCGAGATCGGCGACGCCACCCGCGACTTTGGCTTCACCGAGTACGACGTCACCAACGAGCTCCGCGACCTCCCCGAGGTCCACACCCTGCTCGGGCGAGACGCCGTAGCCGAGTGGTTTGCCATCGCCCGCAAGACTGTCCCGAATTCCAAGATGGCCCTCAACGAGAACTCCATCCTCACCGGCGGCGGCGCGACCACCGCCAACCAAGACCTTTACCTCGATTGGTACCGATTCCTCGAATCCAAGGGCGACGCGCCCGATGTCATCGGGTTTCAGGGGCACTTCGGCGAGGACTTCACCGCACCCGAAACCGTCTGGAAGATTCTCGACCGCTTCTCGGCTGAAACCACAGCCGACCTCCAGATCACCGAGTTCGACATCAACACCCTCAACGAGTCAGCCCAAGCCGCCTACACCCGAGACTTTATGACCGCCTGCTTCGCCCACCCACGAATCACCGCCTTCACCATGTGGGGCTTCTGGGAGGGCGACCACTGGCTCCCACGCGGCGCCCTCTTCCGCAAGGACTGGTCGATCAAGCCCAACGGCATGGCCATCGAGGAACTCGTCAACAAAACCTGGTCCACCCACGCCACCCTCAGCACCGGGCCCGACGGCACGGCCTCGGTCCGCGCCTTCCTCGGGACGCTCAACGTCACAGTGACCTTCAACGGCATGACCGCCACCCACACCGTCAAGCTCGACAAGCCCGGAGAGACCGCCAAGCTCGCCATTCGCCTGAAGTAGCCGCCACTACTCCCCCACCGGCAGCGGCGTCTGCTTCAACCATTCCGGCCGAAGCACAAACCCCGGCAACACCTCGGACCGAATCTCGCCACCCTCCCCCGCGCCGTCCACCGCCACCGGAATAATCGGCACATACTTCCCCGCCCCCACCTCCTCCACCAGCCGGTGTGCATCCACCGCCTGGTACAGCGGGTCCACGATCCAATATTCCTGCACCCCCGCAGACAAATACTCCGCGTACTTCACCCGGTAATCCCGCGCCCGACTCTCGGCCGACACCACTTCCACCACCAAATCCGGCGGCCCGTCGATGTAGGTCGCTTTCATCCGCCGCGCGTTCTTCGCCGATATGAAGCACACATCGGGCACCCGGTCGGTGTTGAGCCCCGTCCGAACCGCCACCTCCGACAACACCACCCCACTCATGCCCCGATCGGTCAGCCGCGCCATGAGTCTCACCAACCAAATGACCGTCATCGAATGTGAAATGGAAACCGGCGACATGCAAACCACCTCTCCTTCCACCCACTCCACCCGCTTCTCGTCCAACGCCAGAAACTCCGCCTCGGTCATCCGCACCCGGCGTGCTCCGACATCGGTGATGGAATCTGCAACGGTCATCGCCTCGAAGTATACCAATGCCCCGCTCCGCCGGCACCCCAAAACATGACGAGTCCAAAACGCAACAAGGGCCGCGACGTAAGTCGCGGCCCTTGTTCTACACCAGTGGAGGCGGGGGGAATCGAACCCCCGTCCCAAGACGTCCGGAATGGCGGCCTCTACATGCTTAGGCAGGTATTTTGTGCCCCGGCGAACCGGTGCTGTCGTTTCCGGAGGCGATCACCGCCAACCTACTCCGGAAACCAGACGTCTTCTTCTCGTTCCGCAACCAACGTCCGAGCGGCGGAACCAGCTCATTGACGACGGCTTGCGCCGACGTTTGCGGCCCACCTGATAAGAGCCATCAGGCAGATCCGAGGATGCCTAATAAATTAGGCAGCCATGCGAACCGAAGCGGCCGTGAAGCCAGTTCGGCCTGCGATACCATTGTTGGTAGCAGTTGTTGTTTGCCTTCGTATTTTACGAGGCCAAGAAGGCGTCCTCGGCATGCCACCACCACCGCAGCCATCCGGTCGAAACCGGTCGCCCCCGGTGATAACGGTCAACTTGCCAATCAGCCCACCCCCGGCGAGGCGGGCCGGGCGAAGTATAGCATCCGCCCGGACCCAAAGCGTTATAATCTCCTACCCCGCCTCCCGACGAACTGCCAGCTAGCATCCCCAGGACAAACGCCCCACTCGTCTACCCGAGGTAGGCTGCCCGACATGACCCGCCGAAACACCATTCCGATTCTTGCCCTGCTCGCCCTTCCCGGCTGCGCCTCCCCCATTTCCCCCACCGAGCTCATCACACTCCGCCCCGGCCTCGGCTGGACAACCGAGTCGTCCTCCAGCACCTACGAAGTCCGCCGCCTCAACCCCCGCACAGCCGTCGACGAGCCCGTCTTCCGCTCCGCCGTCTCCCCCCAAAAAGGCATCTCGCTTTCGGACCTCATTGCCGCACGACAACTCGTCGCCGAGTTCGCCGGCAAACACGCCCTCTCCCCGCGGAACCCCACCCCCTCCGAGGTCAAATCCGGCTGGACCGAAGCCTTTTCCCGCCCCGACGGCGCAACCCTCCTCCTCCGCGAAGCCGAACTCGCCCGCGAGCTCCAAGTCTCCCTCACCGAAGGCAGCCCCCCCCGCCTCCGCCCCCTCTTCATCGACCGCCTCGGCTTAAACGTCCCACCCCCACCACCCCAAGAGCTCCCCCGCCCGACCCAACGCCCACCGAGGCGACTTCGATAGACCCTAAGCCGTGAATGCCCAGCCTGACCCAATACCCGCGGCCGAGAAAAAATCCTTCTTGGTTCATCGGCATCGAATACTTCAGACCAGTGCCCCCCCGACACCGTCTAAACCTCCGGCGAGGTCCAGTCCCTCTCCCAAATCCAAGCCGCCGCCCTCGGATTCCAGTACGTCGCGAAATACTATCGAGCAATTGATCCTTGATGATACCTGAAATGCCCCCCGATCCAGCTACCGATTCCGACGCCGCGTTCGCAGACCTCGTGCCCGCCCGCTCTTCCGGCCCCTTTGTCGGTGTCACCCAAGAACACTTCGCCGACCTCCGAGAATCCCTCGCGAAGCAACTTACCCCATAGACGCGCCCCTACTCCCCCCTCCCCCCCCTCGCCGCAGCCCGCCGCGCCAACCGGTCCACCAGAGCCGCAAACGGAGTCCCCCCCTGCGCAGCCGCCTCCGGCAGCAAACTCTTCGGCGTAAACCCCGGCAGCGTGTTGATCTCAATCAGGTACGGCGTCAGCGCGTCGGCTTCATCAATCATTACATCGATCCGCGCCAGATCCACGGCACCCACCACCGCATTCGCCTTCTCAGCCAGCGCACGGCACTTCGCCACCACGGCTTCCGGCAGCCCGGTGTCGAACCGGTGCTCGGTGTCGTTCCGCTTGTACTTCGCCTCGTAATCAAAAAATTCCGCCGTCGGCACGATCCGAATCGGCGCCAGCGCCTTCTCCTCAAGCAGCCCCACCGTCAGCTCCGGCCCCTGTATAAACTTCTCCACCAGCACCCGCCCGTGCTCCGCCAAAATCGCGGCCGCCTGCTCCCGCGCCAGTCCCGACCCCTTTTTGTGCACATGCACCCCAATGCTGCTCCCGGAGTCCAGCACCTTCACGACGCACGGCCCGTCGATCCACGCCGGCAACGCCTCCCCACGCCTCACCTCCACGTACGGCGGCGTCGGCAACCCCGCCTTCTCCCACACCCGCTTCGTCGCCGCCTTGTCCATCCCCAGCCGAGACGCCTTCGACCCGCTCCCCACGAACGGCAGCCCCCGCTCCTCCAATATCTCCTGCAGCTCCCCGCTTTCCCCGAACGTCCCGTGCAGCACCGGGAAAATCACATCCGCCGCCCGATCCAACCCCGCAAGGTTCGTTGGCGAAATGTCCGACTCAAACACCTCATGCCCCCCCTCCCGCAGCCCCTTCGCCACCGCCGCCCCCGACACCAGGGAAACCTCCCGCTCCGCACTCGGACCACCCAGAAGAACCGTGATTTTCATAAGGCCCCACCATAGCTCCACCCCACGCCCCGGACAAAGCACCCGCCCCTACCGCCACACCCTCACCTCGTTCTCCAGCATCACCCCGAACTTCTCCGCCACCCGCTCCTTCACCATCTCGATCAGCGCCAGCACGTCGTCCGCCTTCGTTCCCGGCGCGGCGACGAAGAAGTTCGCATGCACGGCGCTCACCTCGGCCCCGCCCATCCGCAGGCCCTTCAGCCCGGCTTGATCGATCAGCGCCCCGGCGCTGCGGCCCCCGCTCGCCTCTGCCGGGGGGTTCTTAAACACGCAACCCGCGCTCTTCGCGTTCAGAGGCTGGCTGTTCCGCTTATACATCCAGATGTCTTTGGTCCGTTTCGAGATCTCCTCCGGATCGCACTCCTCGAGCTGGATCGTTGCGCCCAGAATGTACGGCGCCGGCAGCTCGCTGTGGCGGTAGCTGAAGTGTACCTCGTCCTTGCTGTAGTCTGCGATGTGTCCGTGCGTGTCCATCAGTCGCACCGACTTCACCAGCCCCCCGAAGTCTCCAAACTTGCCTCCCGCGTTCATCCGCACCGCGCCCCCCACCGTCCCCGGAATCCCCGCCATCACTTCCAGCCCCGCCAGCCCCGCCCGCGCCGCTTTGAGCACCAGCTTCTGCACGTCCGCACCCGCCCCGCAGATCATTCGGTTCCCGAACACGGCCCCCTCCATCCAGCGCTCCTCGCTCAGCCTAATTACGATCCCGTCCACACCCCCGTCGCTGATCAGCACGTTCGCCCCCAGCCCAAGGAAGTACACCGGAATCTGCGAATCGTTCGCCCGCCGCACCACCTCCGACAACTCGTGCTCATCCCGCGGCGTCACGAAATACCGCGCCGGACCCCCGATCCGGTACCACGTATGCCGTGCCAGCGGGTGGTTCTCCACGACGATGTCTTCCAGTCCCTCAAACACGTGTTCGCTCACCAGCTTCATCATGTGCTCTCGTCCCACGCTCTGAACAAAAATCCGCTCTTCCCTTACAATCTTATCGGCAACCCCTCCCCCCGGGTTCACTCACCCTATGCGCCGTCCACCTACTCCCCCTTCACCAGCGCCTGCGCCACCTCACACACCGGCCCGGCCCCCATCGTCACCACCAGATCCCCCAACCCCCGCCCCTCCCGCAGCGCCTCCACGCACCCCTCGACCGTCGCGATGTGCCGCGCCGAAACCCCGTTCCGCCGCACCGCCTCCGCCAGCCCCTCCGAGCTCACCGCCCGCTTGTCTTCCTCGCTGTCCCGCACATAATAAATCTCCGGAATCAGCACCACGTCCGCATCCGAAAACGCAGCCGCGAACTCCCCAAACAACAGCCTCGTCCGCGACGCTTGGTGCGGTTGAAAAACGCACCAAAGCTTCGCCGGTTGATACCTGCTCCGCAGCGCCTCTAACGTCGCCCGAATCTCCGTCGGATGGTGCCCGTAATCATCCACCACCGTCGCCCCGGCGTACGTCCCCAGCACTTGCATCCGCCGATCCACCCCCGTGAAGGTCCCCACTGCCGCAAACGCTTTTCCCGCATCCGCCCCCACCGCCACCGCAGCCGCCACCGCCATCGTCGCGTTCAGCAAATTGTGCCTCCCCGGCACGGACAACTTCAATTCAAACTCCCCAACGCCCTGCACCCGTACCACCGCCCGCGGACAGCCCCCCGCGCTCTCCAATTCCTCAATCTCCCACCGCCGCCGGTTCTCCGCCTGCGCCAGCCCCCCGCCCGCCCCCTTCATCCCGACCACATCCATCGCCACCGGCACGTTTCTCAGCGCCCGCGCCACCGCATCGTCCCCCGCCAACGTAATCACCCGCCCGTTCGCCGGAACCAGCCGGGCGAACGTCCGAAAGCTCTCTTCCACCGCTGCCAAGTCCCCGTAAACATCCAAGTGGTCCGCGTCCACATTGGTAATCACAGCCACCGTCGGCTTGAGGTTGTGGAAACTCCGGTCGTACTCGCACGCTTCCGCCACAAACGCGTGCCCCGCCCCGCTCGCGCTCCCACTCCCCCCCAACTGCGGCACTGTACCCCCCACCACCCACGACGGGTCCAACCCCAGCCGAGTCAAAATCAGCGCCGTCATCCCCGTCGTCGTGCTCTTCCCATGTGTCCCCGCAATCGCAACCCCCATCCGCTCCCCCATCACCACGCCCAGCAACTCCGCGTACTTCATCGTCCGCAGCCCCAGCGCCATCGCCCGCGCAAACTCCGCGTTGTCGTCCTTCACCGCAGCCGTCCGCACCACCAAATCCGTCGCCCCCGACAGCAGCGCCCCGTCCTGTTCGTGCGCAATCTTCGCGCCCTGCAACATCAACTGAAACGTCGTGTGACTTGGCTTGGGCTCGGAACCCGAAACAATCGCCCCCGCGTCCAGCAGGATCTTCGCCAGCCCGGACATCCCCGAACCGCCAATCCCGATAAAATGAACCCGTTTGCAGGTAAACTGTGACGCCACAATCCCAAAGGGTAGGGTCGACGAAAGGGTAGACATGGGTTTTTTACCGCCGGCCAAGCCGGATTGCTCTGGGCCTCCCGTTTCCATCGCGCCGGCGCACTTCGCTCCCGGCGCAACACGGTCTACACCCCTTATCGGCCAGCGCCCATGATCTCCCCCAACACCCCCGCCACATTCCCCGCAGCCCCCACCACCCCCAGCTTCCTCGCCGCCTCCCCCATCCCCGTCCGCCGAGACGCGTCATACAACAACGCCTCGAGCATCGGGACGAGCTTCTCCGCATTTTTCTTCCGGTCCATCGCGTCGTCGCACAGCATCGCCGCCCCCGCTTCCACCAGCACCTTCGCGTTGTACCGCTGGTGCATGTCCTTGTGGAACGGATACGGGATGAGGATCGACGGAACCCCGCACGCCGTCAGCTCCGCGCAACTGCTCGCCCCAGCCCGCGAAATCGCCAGGTCCGCCACCGCCCAAACACGGTCCATGTCGGCTGTAAAGTCCACCACGGTCGCATCGATCTTCGCATCTCGATACGAATCCCGCACCTGCGTCGCGTGCTCCTTCCCCGCAAGGTGCAACACCTGCCACCCCTGCAACCTCACCGCCTTCAACGCCTCCACCGACCCCTCATTCACCGTCAAACTCCCCTGACTCGCCCCCGTAATCACCAGTGTCGCCAGACTCGGGTCAAGCCCAAACACCCCCGCCGCCTCCGCCCGCGCGGGCAACGCCGCAAACTCCCGACGAATCGGACACCCAGTCGTCACCAACTTCCCCCGCTGACCCGCCGAAACATGCTCAGCCGTCGCCGCAAACTGGCAACACACTTTGCTCACACGACTCAGCAAATACTGGTTCGCCTTCCCGGGTATCACGTCCGGGTTCAATATCGCCGCCGGTACCCCCTTCTCCGCCGCATACCGCACCGCCACACCAGCCGCGTAGCCCCCCAAACCCAGCACCCCCACCACCTCCCGCTCACGCAGCACCCGTTTCACGAGGTCCTTCGTCTCACGCCAGCTCTTCCAAAACTTCAGCAGGCCGCCGATCGACCGGTGCGGCGGAACGATCGGCTGGGGCAAGAACTCATAGCCGGTGGGCGTCAAAATCTTGGTGTCGATCTCGCGCTGGGTGCACAAAAACAGTGCCTTCACCCCCGGCTTGGTCCTCTCCATCGCCTGCGCGACCGAGATCCCGGGGTACAAGTGCCCACCCGTTCCGCCACCGGCATACAAAATCGTCGGACCGTTACCCATCGCGTACCAACCCTACAGACTTTCTTCTCCCCCCGAAACTTTACGCCGCCCCTTCTTTACACCACTGCCGCCAGCCCCACCGGATCCGCCTCCCGCTCCTGTAACCGCGCCACCGAATACACCAGCCCCAGCGCCCCCGCAGTGATCAGCAGCCCCGAACCCCCCGCACTCACCAGCGGCAAACTCATCCCCTTCGTCGGTACCGACACCGTCGCCACCGCAACGTTGATCAGCGCCTGCAAGCTCACCATCACCGTCACCCCAAACACCATCAACCGGGCAAACGGATCGCTCGCCACCCCCCCGCCGCCGCTACCGGCTTCCTTCCCCTTTATCACCTGCCACCCGACAAACCCGATCCCCAAAAACAGCACTATCGTCAGCAGCGCCCCGAACAGCCCCAACTCCTCGCACACCACCGCAAAAATAAAGTCCGTCGTGTCCTCCGGCAGATACCCCAGCTTCTGTACACCGTTCCCCAGCCCCTTCCCGAGCACCCCGCCTGAGCTGAAGCTCAGCAGACTCTGTACCATGTGATATCCCTCACCCCGCGAATCTTCGAACGGATTCATGAAGCTTGTCATCCGCCTGAGTCGGTACGCCTTGTGCATCACAAACCACGCCGCCAGCCCCAACACCAGCGGCAACAGCACCCCCACATGCCACAGCTTGACCCGCCCCACCAGCATCACCAGCAACCCCGCCAAGCCGACCAGCGCAGCCGTTCCAAAGTCTTGAACCACAATGAGTAGCGCCGGAACCGCAACAACCGCGCACAAGAGCAAAAACCGACCAAACTTCTCCCGCACCCGCGCGTCGTACGCCAGTACCCACGCCAGCACGAGGATCACCGACCACTTCGCCAGCTCGCTCGGCTGAACCTGCACCGGCCCGAGCACCAGCCACCGTCGCGCCCCGTTGACACTGTGTCCCACGCCCGGAATGAGTGTCGCCACGCACAGCAGCACCGTGATCGCGTAGAACCAGCACAAAGGGTTCCCCCAGCTCAGCGCCGGCTTGCGAACCAGCACCCGGTAATCCGAGAATCCCACCGCAAAAAACACCACCAGTGCCCCCACCCCCAGCAGCATCTGCTTCACACCCGTCGACGTCCAATCCCACCCGTCGCCACTGATCGACTCCAACCGTGTCGAAGCCGACTGCACCATCAACACCCCCAGCAGCAGCAACGACATCACGCACAACACCAATAAGTCGCGCAGCCGCAGGCTGTAAATGGAAGCGTCCATACCCCCCCCTTATCGGACATCACCCCCCCCACGCCATGAAACACAACCCCACCCCTCGTCGTCTGCTGTACGCCGTTGCAGAAATATCCCGGTGCCTCCCGGTCAAAGTCGGTGCGGACGAGAACGTTTCCCGCCCCACCGAGGGATGCGCCGGGCTTTCTGCGCGCCAATCCCGGGAACCGCCTCCTACCTTCCTCCGCTCACGCCACCACAGCCACCCCAACAGCAAAGGTGCCACCCCCACCACGCCAACCATCCCCCCCTGACGAAGGGCAATCTCGTAACCATAACTTATTCGGCTGAACCAAATTTACGAACCGTCCAGCATCTCCACTGCAAGTACCAAAAAGCAAAGGCCCGACACCCCCATGACTGGCATCTTCCACAACAAAGTCCAAGGACGCTCCGTTCCCACCATCCTCAAAGTCAGGAACAACGTTCCAAAACCAAACGCCACCCGAGCCGCCTCATATGACCGCACCGTTCTGCTGTAGGTAAACCTGTAGACGACTGCCACCACCAGCCCCAGCACCCCCACGCCAATCGCCGCCACCCGAGTCGCCCTTTGTTAGTCCCACCGCTTCCGCCGCCCATACTCCAGCACCACCAGCGCCGGTCTCTCCAACGCCGGACCGGATCCAAGGGGGTTCGACAATCCACACCTC
>JBBRUM010000084.1:0-10574 GCA_038247815.1 Tepidisphaerales bacterium
ACGGGCTCGTCGCAGACGATGAAATCCGGCGAGAGCGCGATCGCGCGGGCGATGCCGATCCGCTGCCGCTGACCGCCGGAAAACTCGTGGGGATACCGCGACTGGTACGACGGATCCAAGCCGACGCGCTGCAGCAGCGAGACCACCAGATCACGCTTGTCACTGCCCTTCGCCAAGCCGTGCACCTCCAACGGCTCGCCGATGATGTTGCCCACTGTCATCCGCGGATTCAGCGAGCCGACCGGGTCTTGGAAAATGATCTGCATCTTCTGGCGCAGTCGCCTCAGTCGCTCGCCGGAGTGGGCGAAGAAGTCCTCGCCGCGATAAAGCACCTGCCCGCCGGTGGCCGGGATCAACCGAAGCAACGACCGGCCCACGGTCGTCTTCCCACATCCAGACTCGCCCACCAACCCGAGGGTTTTCCCGGCTTGGACGTCGAACGAGACGCCGTCGACGGCTTTGACGAAGCCGACCGTGCGGGCGAGTAAGCCCTTCTTGATCGGGAAGTATGTCTTGAGGTCGCGAACCTGCACCAGGGGGGCGGTGGTGATCGACCGATTCAGCTCTTGGGTTGCGGTGGCGGCTGTGCTCATGGTGTTTTGATGGTGACTCGTTTTGCCGGATCTTGGGTTGAAGGGGTGTAGGACTGGTGGGCCTTCCCCGGTTATCCCGACATCACCTCGAGCGGGGTGCGCTTGTAGGTGAGGTGCGGGGTGGTGATGGCGGCGATCTCATACCCGGGGGCGTGGTGGCACGAGGCCCAGTGCCCCGGAGCGACCTCGCGCAGATTCGGGTCGGTCTTCGTGCAGACCGCGTCGCCGTTCATCGAGGAACACCGTGGGTGGAACTTGCAGCCAGACGGGAACCGGCCCGGCGCGGGCACCATCCCGGGGATCGTCTCCAGCCTTTCATGCTTGACCCCCAGCTTGGGCATCGACCGGAAAAGGCCCTGCGTGTATGGGTGCGTCGGGTTGTCGAAAAGGGCGTTGACGTCGGCGTATTCGACGACGTGCGACGAGTACATCACGCCAACGACGTCGGCGTTTTCGGCCACCACACCAAGGTCGTGAGTGATCAGCAGCATCGCCATGCCGCGCTCCTTCTGGAGTTTGCGGAGCAGCTCCAGGATCTGGGCTTGCACGGTGACGTCGAGGGCGGTGGTGGGTTCGTCGGCGATGAGGAGCTTCGGCTGACACGCCAGGGCCATCGCGATCATAATGCGCTGTCGCATGCCGCCGGACATCTGGTGGGGATACACGCTCAGCCGCGCGCGGGGGTCGGCGATGCCGACGTCGCCCAAGGCGTCCACGGCGATCTGGATGGCTTGGGAGCGAGACACATTTTGGTGGAGGCGGACGGCTTCCATGATTTGGTCGCCGACGGTGTACACCGGGTTCAGCGAGGTCATGGGCTCCTGGAAGATCATTGCGATGTCCTTACCGCGGACTTTTCGCATTTCGGATTCGCTGAGCTTCAAGAGGTTGCGGCCCTCGAAGTTGATCTCCCCTTGGAGGTACCTGCCCGGCGGCGTGGGGATCAGTCGAAGCACCGACAACGCCGATACCGACTTCCCGCAGCCAGACTCGCCGACAAGGGCGAAGGTCTGGCCGGGGTAGATCGACCATGACACATTGTTCACCGGGACAATCATCCCGCGAGAGGTGTCAAACCCGATCGAGACGTTTTTCACTTCAAGCAGCGGGGCACGATCAGCCATGGGCGGGGGTCCTCGGGATGGGGCGCGGTCTGTGGCGACCGGGCAAGTGTAGTGAGTCTGGTCGGTCGGGGCACGGGGTCATCGGCGGCTCCGCGTCTTGGGGTCGAGCACGTCGCGGAGGGCGTCGCCCAACAGCGAGAGGGCGAGGGAAAGCACGCCGATGGCGACCGTCGCCGAAGCGAACTGCCACCAAACACCCCGGAGCAGTTCGAGCTTGGCGTCGTCGATCATCCGACCCCACGACGGGGCGTCGGACACGCCCAAGCCCAGGAAGGTGAGAAACACCTCGGCCTGCACATACCCAATGGCCCCGAGCGTAAACGTGATGATGACCAGGTGGAGCGTATTGGGCAGGACGTGGCGGAAGAGTATGCGGGCTTCGGACAGGCCCAGGGCCTTGGCGGCAGATACGTAGTCGAAGGACCGGAGCTTGAGCACCTCGCCGCGAATCAGGCGGCAGATGCCCACCCAGCCAGTAAGACCAAGGGCGAAGATTATCACCGCTAACTCTGGAATCGGCATGCCCGACCCATCGGCGTCTCTCCATCCAAGGAAACCGAGGTCGATCGGCTTGAGGATGAAACCCAGCGAGATCAGCAGCAGCACATCGGGCACGGCGGAGAACGTGGCGACCAGCCAGGTGACAAACTCGTCCAGCCAGCCACCGAAGTACCCGGCTGAGACCCCGAGGACCACCCCAATGCCCAAAGACAGGGCCGAGGCGAAGAGCGTGATGGTCAGGGCGGTGCGGGTTCCGTAAAGGGTGCGGTAGAAGACGCTGCGGTTTTGAATGTCAGTACCGAGGAGGCGGCTGGGGAAGTTTCTCAGGGAGGGCGGGGCGTATTCGGTGATCGAGGTGCCGTCGGGGAGGTCGAGCTGGAGGAGGGGGTCGGTCGCGGCGCGGGTGAAGGCGGGGATGAGGGTGAGCAGGGCAAGCAAAACATAGCCGCAAACCAGGAAAAAGCTGATGGCGGGCAGGGGGCGGGAGAGCAAGAGGCGGAATGCGCCGGGGTTGCTCTCGGCGGCTGGGGTGTCGGGGTAGGAGATGGTGGTCATGGGTGTGGGGGGGGTGGGTGTGCTAGCGGAGGGAGACGCGGGGGTCGGCGAGGGTGTAGCAAATGTCGGACAGGAGGAGGGCGAGGCAGTAGAAAACGGCGGTGATATAGGTGACGGCCATGACGACGCCATGGTCTTGGTTGAAGACGGCTTCGACGAGGAGGCCGCCCAAGCCGGGGATCTGGAAGAGCCGTTCGGAGATGATCGCGCCGAACATGAGGAACGGGAGCGCGGTGACGGTGTTGGTGACGACGGGGATCATCACGTTTCGCAGAACGTGGACGAGCATGGTGTCGACTTCCGAAACGCCCTTGGCGCGGGCGGTGCGGATGTAGTCGGCGCTGACTTCCTCGAGGACCACCGTGCGGTAGAACCGAACGCCGGCGCCGAGGGAAAGGAATACCGCACAAACGATCGGGAGCGCCGCGTACTGAATCGCGTAGATCCCCGTCTCCCAGCCGGCGACCGGAAAAAGCTGGAGCTTGGCCCCGAGCAGCCACTGAAACGCGATGTACAGCGACAGCGAGGGAACCGCCAGCGACGCGACGCAAAGGAGCGTGACACTCACATCAATGCCCGACCCACGGCGGGAAGCGACGAAGAGTGCAATCGCGAGCTGTGCGCCCAGCGAGATCAGAAACGCGGGTACCTGTATCGCCAGCGACACCGGGGCCTTCTCGCGGATGATCTCCATCACGGGGCGGTCTGACCGGATGGAATTGGGGAACTTGAACCGGGCGAGGTCGAAAAAGCGGGAGTCGAAGAGAGCTCCGACGCGCTCGAGGGTGCTCTTGTCGCGGGTCGTTCCCGCGAGGGGGCCCGAGGTGATGGCGACGGGGCGGGTGGTGGCGGCGGGGTTGAAGAAGGAGGGCTTGTTCAGGCCCATTTTGGCGCGGGTGGCTTCGATGACCTCGGGCGTGGCGTTGCGACCGGCCACGACCCGGGCGGGGTCCTTGGCGACGAGGTTGAACAGCGCGAAAGTCAGCAGCAGCACCCCGAAAATGGTCGGGATCATCAGCAGCGTTCGCCTGAGGATGTATGCCCACATTCGGCGGGTGTCTCCGGTTATCTGCCGAGCAGCGCCTTGCGGCGCTTTTCGGTGTCCAAGGTCCAGTGCGCGTAGAAGCCCTGCGTGAAAACGGGCGGCTTGGCGTTGCCGACCCAGTCGTATCTCAGGCGGTATCTCAGTGGGAAGAACACGGGCGTGATCGGAAGGTCCGTATCGACGATTTTTGCCAGTTCGAGGTACAGCGCATCACGCTCCTTCGACGGTGGCATGACCAGCGCCCGTTCGAGCTTCTCCTGATAGACGGCGTTAACATAACCGGTGGTGTTCGACCCGGGCGGCTTGGCGAGCGTGGCGTCAAACAGGCGGAGGTAGGTCTTCTCGTCGGGGTAGTCGGGATACCAGCCGCCATAGGCTATCTGATACTCCTTGGCGTCGAGCTTCTCAAGGTACCGGGCGTAGGTGTTGTACTCGGGCTTGACGTCCAAGCCAGCCGCGCGGAAACCCGCACAGAGGAACTCGGCGTACTGACGCTGGTCAGTGTCGGAGTCCTGCATCTGAAGCTTGAGGGTGGGGAGCTTCCCGCCGGCGGCGATCTTGGCTTCCTCGACTTTGAGCTTGGCTGCGGCGAGGTCGAAGCGGTTGAACGGACCGACGTAATCTTTGTCGTACAGCGGCGCGTCGGGTGGGAGGATACCGGTCCCCGCAATGCCCCGGCCGTTAAGGTAAATGCGGATAAAGTTCTCGCGGTCGACGGAGAGGGCGATGGCTTCCCGGAGGGCTTTGTTCTTCCCCACCACGGCGTCGGTCATGTTGAATTGCAGGAAGTACAGACCCGGGTCCTCATCAATCTTGAGGTTGATCCCGCGTGCGGCGAAATCCGGGCGAAGCGTGCGCTCGGGGGTGATGGCTTGGGCGAAGGTCTCCTTGGGAATACCCATCGCGTCGTACCGGCCCTGCAGGAAGAGGTACCACGGCGGGAGCGACTCGGGCATGTAGTCGAACTGGATCCGCTGGATGTGGGGTAAACGCTCGGTGGCGGACAGTTTCGCCCCCTCGGCGGGGTTGATGTCCGGCCGGCCGCGGTATGCGGGATTGGCGACCAAAACGATCCGCTGCTCTGGCTTGTAGTCGATCACGCCGTACGGCCCCGTGCCAATGGGCCGCTCGCGCAGAGACTGTCCCTTCGCCGCGAGCTTCTCGACCGACTCGCGACTCGTCGCAGCCAAGCCCAGATACGCCGTGAGCTGCACGAAGTTGGGTACCGGGCGGGAAAGCTTCACCACCAGCGTGTGCGCGTCCTTCGCGACCAGCCCCTCCACCGGGCGGTCGTAGTCGACCTCGCCCTCGTCAGTTTTTTCCGTATACGCCCGGAACTCATCCAACCCGACGACGTTGTCCTGCAGCACGGTGGAATAGCTCGGGGCGGCAGAGTGGAAATCGGCCATGCGTTTCCACGAGTACACGATGTCATGCGCGGTGACCTCTGGCCCGACGCCGTCGTCCCAGATTTGCTTTTGCGGGTCGAAAAAGTGGATGCCTGGCCGAATGGGGAAGGTGTATGTCAGCCCATCGGCGGAGACCTCCGGCATGGCGGCGGCGAGCTGGGGAATGAGCTCGTCCGTCCGGCCGCCGTACTTGTAGTTGTACAGGCACTCGTAAAAGTGCCCGGCGATGTCCGAAGAAATGACATCGGCGATCGAGACGGGGTCAAACGACCGGATCGAACCGAGGTAGGTTGTGTACAGGGTTTCCGGGTCTCGCGGGGTCGTGTAAACGCGGGAGACGGCGTAGGCGGTAACAGTGAGGACGATCAGGGCGAGATAGGCGAAAAAGAGGCGTTTGATCATCTTCACGAGACACATACATTAACACAACCGGGTGCTGATTTCACGGTTTCAGGGCGGGTGCGGCGGCGCCGGTTGGGGGTGGTCTGTCGCCTAGCGACCACAGGGCCACGCGTGTGACAAGGTCTAGGGCGGTCTCCGGAGCATAGCCAAAAACGCCGTCAACCGGCTGGCCGACCAGACCCGCCGAGAGGTCTTCCCGAGAGAAGAAAAGGTTGCCCCTGGCGGGAAGCGTCATACCCCGGAGTCGAAACTCCTTGAGGTCCGACCCGGCCAGCACCGTGCGGGAAAACGCGCGGAACGCCGGCGCAGCCGCGGGTGAAGACAACCGGAAGAGGTCGCTTTCCGGCTTGAGCGGATCCTTCAGCGCATCTCCAAAAGTCTTCACCAACGGCTCCTCGACGGACGACGAGAACGCTTCGCGTCCACCAGCGGAGTCGATGAGCAGGGTTCCGCCGGCGTCGACGTAGCCTTTGAGCTCGGCTAGTTGTCCTTCGCTGAGCTTGAGTGTCTGGGTCCCCGTGAGGTGGGCGAGGGGGTGGGCCTTGGGGTCGAGCTTGCCGGAACCGAGATCGAGCGTTTCGGTGGCGAGGGTCACGCCGTGGGTGTTGAGCAGGTGCGTCGCAAGTCGCGGCCAGCCCGCGGGTTCCGGGTCCCAGTTGCCTGGATACTTCAGCCGCGCGACCTTCAGCGTGCGCGCCTGCTTGGCGTCTGCTCGTGGGGTGAGAAGATACGTTTCGCCCCGAGTGCGGGAGAAGGTCTTGTCGATGGAGTAGAGGTGAAGGTTGGCGAGGAGCTGAAACTGCGGAAGCTTGGCGACGTCGTTGGTTTGCCAAGCTCGGGCGGTGTCTCCGTTGGGCATGAGTAAGATCATTTCGCGAACGTCGTTGCCCAGCGCGAGCAGCGAAGGTTTTTGCTTCCAGGCGATCCTCGGGAACTGCTGCCGCGTGTAGATCGGGTGGTCATCGGGCAGCTCGCGAAAGTCGTACGCCGGGAAGAGTCGCTTGCCCAAAGCGCGAACCGACTGGGAAAACGCGGGAGCGTTGCAGTCGGAGTTGGCGAGGATCATGCCCCCCTGTTGGAGATAGCTCTTAAGCTTGGCTTCCTCGTCAGGCGTGAACGCCAGCGCCTGGTTGCCAGAGATATACAAAATCGGCGAGTCGAGCAGCTCAGCCGGCGAGGCGGCGAGATTGGTGATCTGCCAGTTGAGCGTCTTCTCCACCTGCTTGGCGACAAACCGGGTGGCGTTGGCCGCATCACGCGGTCGCTGGTTCCAGTTGGCGTCCCGGGGCGGAGTTCCGCCAGCAATGGGATTGGGAGCGTTCTTTGTGGGGGAAATGTCGTAATCGAGCTTGGACATCAGAATCGGTGCGCGGCCGCGGACAAGAAAGAGCAGTCCAAAGGCCGTGTTGGGATCCTCACCCCCAAAACCGGACCATGCGCCGTCGCCCCGCTGCTGCGCCAAAAGCCGGCGCGCGCCGGAGGCGTACCAGTCCGTCTCGCCGAGGTACTTGTATCCCGACGCGACGCCGATCCGCTCGACACCGTAAAGCGCGTACAGGCTGTCGGCTTGCTCGAAGTTCTCGCCCATCCACTTCAGCCCGTCTTCGATCGAGCGATTGGTGATGTTGCCACGACAATTCAGTCCGTCCTGGGCGTGCAGAAAGTCTTGCGTGAGGAAGAGCGTTGCGACGCCCGCTGCGGTCATCGAGGCGAGCAACTTGCCCTCCCGCTGCTGTTGCTGGTCGTACGCCCAGCCGCCGTTGCGCTGGTTCGCCCGCCATGCAGTGTCGACAAGTTGCCAGTAGTCCAGCGGGACCTCAAACCCTCGCTCGGCGAGCGCCCAAATTCCCAGCACCGCGATTTGCGACGCCGAATGGTCCCAGTCGCCGTTGGGGCGAAGTGTGTATCGATACAAACCGCGGGCGGGACCGGACCGGTTGACGGCTTCGAGGAGCAATTTTCCATCCCGCAAGATCGCGCGGCGGTTATCTGCGTTTTCGGGGAGAAACTGCCAAATCTGGGCCCGCATCCCGACGGAATAAAGTCCCGCCATCTGGTTCGTGTTTCGCAAAAACTCGATCGGCTTGGCGAGCCGCGGGTCGGCGGGCTTCTCACCCGACGCGAGCAAAGCGTAAGTGACGATGGCGGTCATTCCACCCCACTGCGTGCCGTCGACTTTTCCACCGTCCCGAGCGGCGGGGCTGGGAGCGTCGAGGTTCTCCCATGTACCATCCGGTTTCTGGCGAGAATATAGGAACGCCTTGGCGCGGTCGATGGACGCCTGCACAGTGGCCGCCGGGGGAGCGGCGGGCCTGTCGGGAACCGGCTGGGCGGGGGCGGTCGCAGTCAGGCCGAGCAACACGACGGATGCGAACAACGCGGGGTACCGAAGAGGCATGCGAAGAGAATACATCGGCGTCGCGCCGGGGGGGAGTCAAGGACGGATCGGGGCGAAGGCTTGTGGTGGCGGGTTTTGGTCCCTACATTTCCGACTCGATTGGTTCCGCCGTTGTCCGAAAATTGCCCCTGACGAATTGGAGACACAGTCATGCCCAACCCATTGAAAATGCTCTACGCCGACGACGCGCCCCTGACCGGACTCGCCGGAAAGACCGTAGCCGTGCTCGGATTCGGGTCGCAGGGGCACGCCCATGCGCAAAACCTGCGGGAGTCGGGTGTGAAGGTGATCGTCGCCAACCGCAAGGACTCGCCCAACGGCAAGCTCGCGGTTGAGAAGGGCTTCGAACTGGTCTCCGTAGAAGACGGCGTTCAACGGGCGGACCTGATCATCGTCACACTCCCCGACGAAAAACAGCCGGAGGTGTACTTCAAGAGCATCGAGAAACACCTGACCCCCGGGAAAGTCCTCGGATTCACCCACGGATTCAACATCCACTTCAAGACCATCACCCCGCCGGTGGGCGTGGACGTGATCATGGTGGCGCCGAAGGGACCGGGGCACCTCGTGCGGAGCGAGTTTGAAAAGGGCGGCGGCGTGCCGTGCCTCATGGCGGTGCACCAAAACGCGACCGGCAAGGCGCGGGAGGTCGCGCTGGCGTGGGCGGCGGGCGTGGGCGGGGCCCGGTCGGGGATCATCGAAACCAACTTCAAAGACGAGTGCGAAACCGACCTCTTCGGCGAGCAAGCCGTCCTCTGCGGCGGACTGGCGGCGCTGATCAAAGCCGGGTTCGAAACCCTCACCGAAGCCGGATACCCCGAGGAAATGGCGTACTTCGAGTGCGTCCACGAGGTGAAACTCATCGTCGACCTGATCTATGTCGGCGGGCTGGACTACATGCGATACAGCATCAGCAACACCGCCGAGTGGGGCGACCTCGTCACCGGACCGCGGATTATCACAGACCAGACCAAAACTGAAATGAAAAAGGTGCTGGCTGAGATCCAGAGCGGCAAGTTCGCCAGAGACTTCCGCGCCGAATACGAAGGCGGGTTTAAGAACTTTAAGCGTCTTTACGAAGCCGACAACAACCATCCGGTGGAAATCACCGGCCGAAAGCTGCGGAAGATGATGCCTTGGCTTAACGCGAAGGAACCGCCAAAAGGGTGAGTTGTTCAAAGCCGGAAAGCGACGGAAGAGGCACCGGACTGCGTGGTGTTCCCGTCGAGCGAGCTGTGGTGCGCTTTGTCGCAGACCTGTCGGAGGGTGGGACAGAGGGCCTAAGCTGGTGCGACGCCCAGCCCTGCGGGCCATCGGAAGGAAAGTCCTATGACGCCGAAGCAGTACAAGTTGCTCATGGGGGGATTGTGGGGATCGCTGGCGATTTGCCTGGGGGCCTTGGTGCTCATCGGGACCCTGCGAGGAAAGAGTGGTAATGCGCCCATGGTCGACGGCAAGGGGACCGCCCAAGCGGGCATCGTCCTCGGTGACGACAGGGAAGTACCTGATTCGTCGGGGCTGCCGGTGATCTTCACCGTGCCGGGGTTCGAACTCGTGAACCAAGACGGGGAAAAGGTGAGCAAGGCGAGCCTCGCGGGTAAGCCGTTTGTGGCTGCGTTCATGTTCAGCAACTGCACCACCGCCTGCCCGATGATGGCGGGGAAGATGCGCGGACTTCAGGATCAGATCACAGACAAGGACGTGCGGATGGTGAGCTTCTCCGTCGACCCTGAACGCGACACGCCCGAGGTGCTTAAGGGATACCTCAAGAGATTCGACGCCGATACGAAACGGTGGTTCTTCCTCACGGGGAGCAAAGATCAGATGGTGGGCGTCGAAAAGGGATTCGGCGTGCGACTTCCCCGGGCGGCGGCTGACGGGCGGAACAACGAGGCCAACCCCGCGCCCAGCACCAACCCGATGGACCTGCTCCCGCACAGCGACCGGTTCTTCCTCGTCGACGGCGCCGGCCGCGTGCGCGGCGTTTACGACACGAAGGACGACAACGCGATGGCGAAGCTGAAGGTCGAATCGGTGATTCTGGCTGAACTTTCGCGGTAGGCGGCAGCGGAAGACAAGGAGAGTCGAATGAGCGAAACGGTGGAGACGGTGGGCGTGGATTCAACTTCCGGCGGCGGAATCTCCCCGGCGAAAATGACGTTCGCAGCCGTTAACTCGGGTCTAAACGCCAGCGCAACTGTCCTGCTCGTGGCCGCGCTGGTAATGATCAAGCGAAAACAGTACCGGGCGCATGGCACGCTGATGGTCGCAGCGTTGAGCGTGTCGGCTGTGTTCTTGATCAGTTACCTGTACAGCAAGTTCGCCTATGGCGAGGTGACGACGGGGATGATGGGCGGAACCGCCATCCCGGGCTGGGCGAAAGGCCTGTACTTCGCGGTGCTGATTCCCCACCTGATCGCGGCTGTGGGAATGCTACCGATGATCTTCCTCGCTGTCTGGCGCGCCTACAAGCGCAACTGGTCCGGCCACCGCAAAATCGCCAAACCCACGTGGTTCATCTGGTTCTACGTCTCGATCTCCGGCGTA
>JBBRUM010000085.1:0-10547 GCA_038247815.1 Tepidisphaerales bacterium
ACTCGGGGGGGTCTGGATAGACGGCCAATCGGCGCGACAGCCGCGGCGTATGGGCGGTCTGACCCGACCAAATCGTAGTGCCCCTTCGTTTGTGGGTGTGCCCGTAGGGTAGTGGGGGTGGGGTGGACACGGCGAACCATGTTTAAGGCAATCAACGACGACGCCAGACCCCCCCAGATTGGCTTTTCGAGGTGCTGACCCAGTCGAGAGTTATGAACAATCCCGCCCCCCATTCTCCGCCCCGCCGAATGACTCAGCAAGCCGAGCCGATGCTGGCTGGAACTCGCCATGAACCTTGCCACAGATGCCGCAGCGAATGCTGCAGCGGGGAGCGCGGCCGGTGTCGAAGAGGGTTCACCACCGTGGAGCTTCTGACGGTGGTCGGGATACTGGTGATTTTGGCTACGATTGCGGTGATTGCGTTTCGGTTCGTCGGTGATCGGACGAAGGTCAATTCCGCACGGGTGACGCTTGAGACGCTCAAGGGTTTGACGCAGGAAGCGGAAACGGCCGGGGCGTTCGGCAGGCCGGTGTCGGGGTGGTTTTACGAGAACTCTGCGGGGTTGGTGGTGTGGCAGGATGGGAGTTTGACGACGACGCCGGTGTCGAGTTTTTGGAAGCGTCCCACGGCGGTGGCTGCGGCGATTTTCGCGCCGACGGGCCGGCTGGACCAGGACATTCTGGTTTCGATTCCGCCCTCGCCCCCGGTTTTCCCGGTTCGTCCCGCGACGATTTTGAGTGATTGGTCGGACAACGCAGCCATCAAGAACACGGCGATTGCGACGCTGCTGCTTCGCAACGTCCCGGGTCCGCGGAAGACGTTGGACGGTTTACCGCTGACGACGGTGCGGTTGCCGTCGGTGTGGGATGACAACCAGCCGTATTCGCCGAGCGCGCTGGTGCTGTTTTCGGCATCGACGACGGGGTCGAATTTTTCCAACGGGCTGTCGGTGTTCCGGGCGCGTCAGTCGCTGACCGCTGCGACGCCTGCGCCGACGGCACAGGGGGACACGGTTCATTGGGAGCGTTCGTTCGCCGGTCCGCTGGACACGTTCGGTCGGCCGATTTTGTTTGTTCCCGCGTGCGGGATGCAGGTGGGCGGGGCGTTTGACAGTGCGAAGTCGTATGACGTTGCGAACCGCGTGTTTACGGGGACGGGGTCGGCGAGGGTGTACTACGAGTGCATTGCGCCGGCGGCGGCGGGGACCGCGGTGACGAACACGGCGTTGTGGCGAGTGGCGACGCCGATTCGGTCGCCGGACGGCAAGCCGTTCTGGGCGTCGGCCGGGCCGGACGGTACGTTCGACACCGCCGGGGACAATCTGTATTCCTTCGAGAACTAATCATCCATTTAAGATTTCCCATGCTTCCCACCCCCACCCAACTTCGCCGCGGATTTACGCTGATCGAGATCCTCATTGTGATCTCGATCATTGTGATTCTTGCGGCACTGACGGTTCCGGTGTTCAACGTGCTGACCGGTTCGCGGTCGATCGACGGGGCGACGAACACGATGTCGGCGATGTTGTCGCGGGCGCGGGCGGAGGCGATATCGCGGAAGCAGACGATCGGCTTGGCGATCTTCGCGGATGCGACGCGGGACCGGGTGGCGCTGGCGCTGGTTTCCCAGCCGCTGCCCTGGACGCCGGGGACGTCGTACCAGCGGGGCGATGTGGTGTCGGTGGTGACGTCGCTGCGGTCGAGCGCCCGGCCGGCGGTGACGACGACGTATTACTTTATCTGCCACACGTCGCACATTTCCGACGCGAGCGACGCGACTTTACGTGCACCGGACAATGGGCCGGTAGATGGGCAGTGGACGCTGATCCCGGCGGGCAGTCCGTACGCGCCGGAGCTGCCGAACCCGGGCGCCTCCCCGCCGCGGAGATATGCGATTCCGACGTACGTGACGCTGATTCCCGAGACAGAATTGCTGTACCTCCCCCCGGGCGTTGGGGCACAGGTGCTCAACTCTGCCCGGTCCACGGGAACTGGCGCGGCCGCCCAGCTCGACCGGTACATGCACGCCGGCGTGGTGTTCTTCGACGCCGATGGGAAGCTCGCTGTTGGCAAGGACTGGGGCGTGCTTTACAACGACGCCGACCTCAGAGCCGCCGGCACCGCCCGACACAACGACATCGTCTCGTCGCGCCTGGGCTTGCTGGTGCAGTTCGACGCCGATCCCAACTCCAGCACCGATTCAAACAACCTCGACCCCATCCGCGGGCCGAACGCCGACCGCCTAAGCAGCGGACTCGGCGTAACCCTCTTCGACCGTCAGGCTTACCTCACGCGGGGCTTCCCGAAGTGGGACGCGCAGGTGGACCTCAGTCGCGGCTACACCATCGGCGGCACGCTCTCCGAGCAGGCCAAGGAAGCCTGGCTGGATGAGAACGGCACGTTGCTTCTTCTGAACCGGTTCAATGGCACGCTGCTTCGCACGGAATAACCCGACCCCCACAAGTCTCCCACCAAAGTTCCCATGTTTTACCGCACGTCGACAACTTCGCCCGCCCGGAACACCGTGGTTTTTGCGCCGCGTGATCGTGGTTTCACGTTTACCGAGGTGATGTTCGCGGTGGTGATTCTGGGGATCGGGTTCATCATGATTGCGGCGATTTTTCCGGTGGCGATTCGGCAGAATGCGCAGTCGGCTGAGGAGTCGGTGGGTGTGACGGCTGCGGAGCGCGGGATCGCGATGATGCAGTTGCGTGCGAACGGCACGCTGTTTCCGCCGACGGCGCGGACGGTGTCGGTTCCCACGAACCCCAACATTTCGGGATTTGTGGATTATTTCCCGCCGTTCGTGGCGTTGGGCGAAGCGTACAACAGCCCGAGTGGCAAAGTTCTGGGGAATGACAATGCGGCGGAGCAGTGGGTGAATGTGTCGGGCGACCTGGTGTCGACGACGGACGCCCGGCTGGGGTTTGCGATGGCGTATGCCCGGGCGGGGCTGGTGCAATACACGGGTGTAGCGCCAAACGTGGACGTGCATTCGCCGAACACGGCCCGGGTGATTACGGTGATCGCCCAGTCGCGTGACCGGGCGAGGTTCAACGACGACGACGCCACCGCCTTGTTTTCCCGTGACACGCGGATTCCGAAATCCACGACGCCGGGCGTGACGCAGTGGCAGACGCAGTATGTCGATGAAGCGCAGTCGGTGGCGACGCTGCAGTTCAAGCGTCTTCGGGCGAGATTTCTCGTAGGCGTCAACGGCGCCCCCGACCAGATCCAGTTCACCAGCGACGGCTCGACGATGACCACCGGAGGCCCCCAGCCGATGGACGGCGTGGGAGCCGTGGCACCGGGAACGTTCGTGATCGTCGCCGACGCGGGCAACGGCAACCCGACGCTCGTTAAAATCGCAAACGACCCCACGACCAACTTCAACGCCCGGGCCAATGGCCGCGTGTTCCGCATTGGTAATCAGGTGGGCTTGGGTGGTCGGACGGTTGTGTTCGAGCTTATCGCCGGTCAGGACATCACTTCGATTCCGTTGCGGACGGGGCAGCCTGCGGCTGACAACTCCGGGATGGACCGGCCGCCGTATTTCACGGGTTCGTTTGGTACGGGTGGGATCTGCGAGGTGCTGGTGCTCGGCAGGGCGCTGAGGAACCCGGCTACGCCGTTTAACGCGGCGACCAACCCGTACGTTGGCCTGCCGTTGGACATCGCCGTGTATACAACGACCATTGGCTTGCGTCCGTGACCCCGCCCGAGACCCCCCGCACACTTTCCCCACCCCAAACAACCATGTTTACCCACCGTTTTCAATCCTCCCGCCGCGACGCCCGGGGTTTCACGCTTGTGGAACTGATGGTGGCGGTGGCGCTGGTCTTGGTGCTGATCATCGGGATCAACGAGGTGTTCCGCGTGACTTCCGACACGATCGGCGTGGGGCAGTCGCTGTCGTCGGCGCTGCGCGACCAGCGGGCGGTCCGCACGACCTTCGAGTCGGACTTCGGCAACGTCGCGCAGGACGCGCCGGCGCTGGTGATCCGCAACCAAGCCGTCGCCGCCTTCCGCTCGCGCGACGAACAGCTCGGTAACGTTGATCCCGCCAACCCGCTTCGGGTCGACCTCAACGCCGACGGCAACGCGACCGGCCCCGGCGAGCAGATCTCCCCGGCCACCCCGGGCGACCGTGTCCGCCGGGTCGACTCGGTGACGTTCTTCGTCCGCAAACCCCTCCGCCGCCAGACGGGCAACCTCGACCCCTCCTCGGGATTGCCCACCGACCTGCTCGGCACGAGCACCACCGCCGAAGCCATGGTCACCTACGGCCATCTCCGCCTGCCCAACAACCGCGCCATCCCCAGCTACTACGACCCCGGCCAGGCCGACCTCGACAACCCCGGTGGCAACCGCAACGACAACAACAAGTTCGCCTCGCAGTTCGTGCTCGGGCGACAGCAGATGCTGCTTGTGCCGTACATTCCCATGGCGAACGACGACGAGACCGCTTGGCGCCCCGTGCAGGCCAGTTCGCCGGGGCCGCTGAACCTCTCCCCACTGTCGATGGCGACAAGGTCGCTGGCGAACAACAACGGCAATGTGGCCTCGCCGGCGATTGTTTCGGTCGGAAACGTGCCCGCGCTCGGTCGTCAGGCCCGCCCGTTCGACTCGCTGGTGGACGTCGCCACGTCGGAGCCGTCGTCGACTTCCGACGACCTCTACGTCCGCACGCCGCTGACGCTGACGTCCTTCGCCCAGCGGCTGGCCCAGTACGAGCGCGACGTCGCGGCGACCGGCGGGGCGTTCGGCTCGACTTACGCCGCAACCGCCAACTCCGGCCTGTGGTTCCTCCCCGCCGCCTCCAACACTTACACAACCGCCCTGGCCCGGGAAACCCTCGTCTTCCGCGCCCAAGCCAACCCCTTCGGCACCCGCAGCTACAGCGGAACGAACAACACGCTCTCCACCACCCTCGCCCAAACCTCGCCGATTTTCCTCTCGCGGTGCACGAGCTTCATCGTCGAGTTCGCCGGCGACTTCATCTCGCAGGACAACCGGCAGATCGTCGGCGTCGCCAACAATCCGAGTTTCGGCGCCGGCTACGACGGCGTGCCCGACGGCGAGATCGACTACGTCGTTTACAAGGGCACCCGCCGCATTCGGTGGTACGGCCTGCCGCGGTACACCAACTCTGGCGATGTTGACGCCATCGCCACCGGCAGCGGCTATGTCGGTCCCCGCGTGCGAGGTCGCCCGGGGCCGGGTTTCCCGTCCGGGTCTGCCCCCAATGGCAACAGCTTTACGTCACTCAATACCAATCAGATCCCCGACGTAGTCCCTCTTTCCGACGTGCTCACCGCCATCGCCAACAGCGCCAGCCGGACGACCGCCCCGTTCGAAAAAGTTATCATGACCAACCGCACGGAACAGGGCCCGGGCGAGTACTTCTACGACCTCGACGGCAGGAACAACGGCGTCGTCACGAGTGCAAACTTCCTCCCCCCCCAAACCAACTACGCCGACACCATCACGAACGCTTTCACGCTCCAACGGGCCAACTACATCACCGCCTTCACCGGCGGCAGGGGCCCCAAGCTGCTCCGCATCACCCTCACCCTCGAAGACCCCACCTCCCGATCCAACACCGCCCAAACCTACGAATACATCTTCACCCTCCCGAACTAACCCTCCGATTCCCCTCCCATCTTCGCCGATGAGCTACGAGACACCGCGAACCATTCCCCATACCCGACCCTCAACGTATAACCCGCAGAAACCCCCCAGCCCCCAACCCCATGCCACTCCCCACTCCACAACGTTCGTCCCGCCGCCGAGGATCGGTCCTGATTCTCGTCGTAGCCGTTCTGGTCCTGCTCGCGCTGATGGGCACCGCGTACATCGCCACCAGCCGGGCCGACCGCACGGCATCGGCGACCTCCGAATCAACCGCCTCGGTGGACGCCCTGGCCAAAGGCGTCGTCGACACCCTCAAGACCCAACTCGTCAACGACCGCATCGACGCCTCGAACCCCGCCGTGGGCGCAACGCTTCGCAACACAGCCACCGGCTATTTCGCGTACAACAACGCCGCGTCGACGCTGCGGACGGACGGTTTGCTGACGTTGTCGGCCCGGGTTCCGGTGGCCACGGGAACGACCAGCCCCGGCAACCGCCCGCGGTGGCCGTTTATCTCCTCTCCGCTGGACGCCTCCACAAGCAACCCCGGCTCCTTCGCCAACCCCGCGCCCAATGCGGCGGTCACTGGCGTTTCGTACACCAACCGCTCGACCACTCTCAACGTCTTCGCCTGGGGCCGCAACGAAGGCGAACGCCGCGGGTCAGACGCCAACCTCATCGCCTCCGTGACCCTCGCAGCCGACGGCCACACCTATCCGGCCTTTTTCACGACCACCGCGGGCCTTACCGGCTACGCCATCGCAGCCGACGCAGACGGCGACGGCATCGCCGACTCGGGCCTCTCCCCCCTCGGAACGCTCCCCAACGCCGACTTCTCCGGTGTCACCTTCTTTTACGGCATTCGCCTGATCGACAACAACTCCGCCTTCAACGCCAACACCGCCTGGACCACCGGTAGCGATTTCACCGTAGCCGGCGCCCCCGGTGCGGTGAGGAACAACCGCCTGTTCCCCGCCGCCATTGGCTTGAAGGAATCGACCACGCCCATCGGGTTCGGGCAGTTCACAAAGCTCGACCCGTTCGACGACGAGCCGAACGGATTCGACCTGTCCGCGTACCGCGCCGGTCGGTTCGGGTATACCGACTCGCTCGCAAACCGCGCCCTGCCCGTTGTCGACGTCGACAGCTCCTCCGGCCGGTCGAACCTCACCGTTCGCCGCACCGACTTCCAGTTCAACACGCAGCAGGAGTTGCTGTACTTCCAGCTCGCCCGCCGGCTGGACTTCCCCGGCGTCCACGCCGACGCGGTCGACAACAGCACTTTCGCTCGGTTCACCCCTTTCACCCTCGCCGAGCAGGCGCAGTTGGCGCATGGGTTCGTCCTGGCCCCGAAAGACGTCGCCGACACCGTGTACGCCACGGCGCTCGAGAAGCGTCCGCCCATCGAGCAACTGCTCGGCGGCTCGCTCTATCGCATCGCCGGTTACCCCTCTACGCCCGGGTTGACCCTAAGGATCCCCACGCTCGCCTACCCCGCCTCCCAGATCGGCGTCCGCCGCGCCAACCCCGTCGCCTCCGAGTGGTTCAGCGAGAACTTCAACTACGAAGTCGCCGGCGGCACTGACCCCCTGACAGTCCTGAACCTCCGCCCCCTCCTCGTCACCCAAAACCCCGTCGCCCAGTCGACCACCTTCAAGCCGCTGCCCCTCAAAGCTGTCCTCCCCCCCGACAGCACCTACGACGTCATGCACCCCTACGTCCCCCGGTGGATCTCGGGACAGAGGTACAATCGCGGCGATATTGTCTTCCAAGCCACCAACGCCACCAACGGCCGTTTCTACCGCAGCGACTTCGACGGTTTGACGAACTCCAGTGCGGACCCGGCTAATGTTTCGAACCGCGTCCCCCCCGGCGCCGCCGCGACCGCACTCCGCCCCTGGAGCATCTACGACGGCCCGCTGGTCGCCACGAAGGTGGACATCAACACCGCCCCCTTCGGCGACCTCTGGCGCGCCTTCTATCTGACCTTCACCTCCGACTTCACCATCCCCACCGACACCTCCGGCCCGTTCTCCTCCAACGGAACGGTGTCGCACTTCGAGGTCCCCCAGCTCGGAAACGGCACGACCAACGACGTGCTCACCGACTCGCTCGAGGAGTTGTATCGCGGCATGGGCTTCCTTGGCGGCGTAGCCACCCCCACGCTCGCCCGGCCCAACACAGCCAGCCCCGCCCAAAACACCTACCACCCCCAGCGTGCCCTTCGCGCCAACGTCAAGGATTTCGTCAACACCGCAGGCCCCAACGGCCACTTCACCCTCCCCCCGGCCGAGATGGCCAAGCTTCGCGCCGCCCAAGCCGCCGCCAACGCCGAATACCTCCGCATCGTCAATCAGACATTCTCCGGGGCAGTCCCCCACTCGCTCACGGTCCGGAAGATCGCCCTGCGTTCGTCGCGGGCCACCTCGGCCGACCCCGACGTCGCCGCCACGGTCTACTCCGTCGGCCACTTCCCCTACATCACCGAGGTCTACGCCAACAACGACGGAGTCAGCGGCGGCGGCGCCAATCCCGGCGGCTACGTCGCCATCGAACTGTTCAACCCCTATCCCTTCGACATCAGTCTCGAGGATTGGGAACTGCATATTCTGCCTCGCACCAGCGGAGCCGCCATCCCCGTCACCGGTCGCGCCACCACACTGCTTCTGACCTTCGGTCCGGACGCGATCCGCGCACGTATTCCGGCGAACGGGTACCTGCTGCTGGAGAACTATTCGAGCGGCGCAGACGCGGCGGGAACGCAGCCCGCCACCATCGCCCCTTCGCCGGCCACCGTCCGCCCCGCCGGTTCGGGTCTGCCGGTTACAGGGGATTTTCGGAAAGTTCTCACCGACATTCCGGTGCCCCCCAATGCGCTGAACCGAGCCTACGTGCCGGGATTGGAAACGCTTTTCGGTACGAACCGCGGCGAACTCGTTCTGCTCCGCCCCGTCAACGCCTTCATCATCGGTAACGTTCAGACGGCCGCGCCTGTCACTCCGCGCGACCCCGCGCAGTACGCTCCGGTCGACTCCTTCGACTTCACCGGGTTTGCGGGCGTCATTGGCGTAGCCGCACCCAGCCCGGTCACTCTGACCAACTATCACTACGCCCGCCGTACGGACGAGTGGCGGTTCGTCTATCCCGGTCGTTACGACGGGCGGACCACCTCGCCGCTGCGTCAGCAAGGTGTCATCGCCCAGGACTGGAACCCGCTTGTCCTCCCCGGGACCGAACCTATTCCGGGCGCGACGCTCGGTGGACCCAGCAATCCCAACGCCAACGGCACGGCCACGTACAACACCACCTTCCCCATTCAGATCGTCAACATCGGCCAGGGTGGATTCCGCGCCGCCGTCACCGACAACAGCACCAACGCCAACTCGTACCCCTTCGGCGGGTTCCCCCGCGATCTGGACATCCTGCAGGTGCCGTTCATCTCCCCGGTTCGCCTCCGCCCGATCTCGTCCGGAGGGCCCCCGGACAACGTCTTTGAGCTCGTCTCGCTCACGCAGGACGCCGCCTTCGCCGAGGACACCGACACCCACGACAACTTCGAGGAGAACGTCGGCCGGTTCACCCCCATCGCCACCCCTGCCCTCGCCGCCGCCCCGGCTGACTTCTCGATCATCGACGACTTCTCCCCACAGACCTTCCGCCACCGCTACGGCTTCGCCAACCGCCTCCTCGACCACCTTACCGTGCGCTCGTCGACCAGGCTGAACACGCCCGCCGTCGGCCCGACGGGCGGCACGGGGCAGTTCTCAGTCGCCAATTACCCCGACAGCGTCACCAACGACATGCGTGTCCAGCCGGTCGCCGCCAAGCCCGCCGCCTTCACCACCCCCAACGCCATCATCACCCCCGACGCCGGCGTGCAGGGCCTGATCAACATCAACACCGCGCCCCTCCCCGTCCTGGCCGCCGTGCCTTGGGTCCGCAGCACCGCCCCGGCAGCCGACCGAGCCGACAACGTTCGCATCGCCCAAGCCATCATCGCCCACCGCGACGCCAACGGCCCCTTCCGCTCCATCTTCCAACTCAACACCGTCGCCGGTTTCCGTACCCTCAACCCCGCCGACCAAACCCTGCTCACCGGGATGACCACCACCCCCCGCGGCGTTGAGCCCGGAGCCGCCATCGGAACCGTCTCCGCCTTCACCACCGCCGCAGACCGCTCCAACGACAACGGCGACTTCTCACCCCTCGCCGACGGCACTTTCCCCGGCAACCTCAATGCAACTCCGGCAGCCGACAGCAACTTTCCCGGCACTCTCGGCTTAACCGGCGCCACCGCCTCCACGTTTCCGCTGGCCAACCCCGTCGGCGACTACGAGTCGCAGTTCCTCAATCTCATCGCCGTTTCAAACCTCATCACCACCCGCTCGGACACGTTCACCGCATACATCGTCATCGAGGGCTGGCGCAACGCCGGGACGTCCTCGGCTACCCGGGTGATTCAGCGGCGGCACGCGTACATCCTCGACCGCACCGGCGTCGCCCCCGGCGTTCCGCCCCAACTGCTTAACATGGACCTTGCCGCCGCCAACGACCCGACGCTCCACCCCGTCGTCACCCCTTTCAACGCCTCGGGCCCGATCAACCGCCCCGTCAATACTTCGGTCCGCGCCACCGAGATCCCGGTGCCCTCCGGTCCTTGATCCCACTTTGCGTTCCCGCCAGGCACCCACCGAAAAAGATCGCGGCGATCCCGCGGCGAGTCCAGCCGGTGGCCGTCTCCCTGAAACACAAGACATGCCGTAATGAAAGAGGCCCGCCCTGGTCGGACGGGCCTCCTTCATTGCATTGTCGATAGTGGAACTACTCGATCACCCGCACGAGGCTGCGCGTCTCGAAGAGCATCTGGAACACCTGGGCCACGTCCTCGTTGAGCAGGCGGATGCACCCCATCG
>JBBRUM010000086.1:0-10492 GCA_038247815.1 Tepidisphaerales bacterium
ACACCCCCGGCACGTCCAGCACCATCACCGCACACGCCACCCACCCGCCTCCCCACCCACCCACCCCCTCCAACGCCACCCCCTTCGCCCCCGCCGCCACGCACACCACCGCCCCCGCCCAAATCACCGACGACATCCACCGTGAAGACCCCTCCCCAAAAACCCACCGCCACATCTGCAACGCCATAAAATACAACGGAGGGTGCGAATCGTTCCGCTGATTCTTCCACACACCGCCCAGATCCACACCCTCCCCCCGCCCCGTCAACTCCAGCGCCTCCCACGGCATCGCCACCCCGACCGGCAGACCCCGGTGTGTATAGCCCCCGCCCCGCGACAACATCAGCGAGTACACCTCGTCCAGCCAAGCCCCGTCCTCCCCCCTTCGCGCCACTTCACCAGCACCACCCCCGCCGCCACCATCATCCCCACCACCACCCACCACACCAGACGCCCCCGAAGTCCCGCGCTCACGCGAGCAACCTTTCGGCGCCCGCCACGACCGCGTCCCACCGCCGCAGCTCCGCTTGCACGTCCCCCTCTAACCCGCTGGCTACAAGCATCTCCGCAGCCGAGGTCGTGTCGCCCGCAACCTTCCGCCCGGACCTCTGCCGCAGAAGCACATCAATCCGATCTGAAATCACATCCGGATCGAACCGCGCCGCCGATGCCGCCGCCTCGCGCGACAACCGGCGATACTCCTCCTCGTCGTCCCACAGCCGGCAAATCGCCTCCACCCATGGCTTAACCTCCGCCACGTTGGCCAGCAGCACCGTCTCGTGCGTGATCCGCGCCGGAATGCCCAGCACCACACCGCCCGTTCCCACCACCTCGGGCAGCCCGCCGCGGTCGCTGGTTACCACTGGTATCCCACTCACCATCGCCTCGACCGCCGTCCGCCCGAACGTTTCCGGCCAGACACTCGGAAACGCCAGGATCCGCGTCACCGCCAAAAACTCCCGCGGGTCGTCGCAACGCCCCATCACCGTCACACTCGGCAGGTTCAACACCGTCATCCCCGTTCGGTCCAGCCAGCTCGCACTGCCCCGCCCCTCCACCACCAGCATCTCGATGTCCGGCCTTGACCGCCCGAGCTCGCTCATCACCCGCGCCCAGAAATACGCCCCCTTTTCCGGCAGCGGGCTGACAAACGTCAGATACCTCGGCCGCCGCACAGGGCAATACACCCGGTCCCTAAGCACCACCGAAAACAGCACCTCGCACTCCAGCCCCAACAGCTCGCGGTAGTACTTCGACGTAAAACTCGACGGAACAATGATTGCCCCCGTCACGTCTGAAAAAAGGTCTTCCCTCTGGTAATAGGTATTGCGAAGCCAGAACACACTCGGCACCCCCGCCCTTTTCGCCACCTTCAGCACCGCCCGCCCGCACCACCCGCCCCCGTACATCAGCAGCACATCCGGCCGATGTCGCGCGATCTCCCGCTCGAGCAGAAGCACGAGTGGCACGTTCGCCCGCGCCGCAGCCGCGTCGGCCGTCTCGCCGTCGGCGGACTTTGCCATGCGGACCACCCGCGTTGGCACGCCGCGGAAGTCGAGGTGGTGAACGGCTACGTCGTTTTCCCCCGAGTTGTCCGCCGAGTTGTCCGCCGAGTTGTCCGCTGTGCCGTGCCCCGAGTTGTCCGCCGAGCCGTTCGCCGGCAGCCCGACCCCCACCTCCACCCGCTCGCCTACGGGCGGCGCTCCCTTGCCGTCCATCTTCCCGCCGCAGAGCACGGACACTTCCCAATCGCGCTTGGCCAGCAGCGAAAGCATTTCCACCGCCGACACCGCCGCACCGCTGGCGCCGTCGGCCAGGCAGTGCTCGCTGCAGAAGAGGATCCTCTTTCGTTCGCCCACACCGCCATCCTACCTTTTCTTTCGCAACTCCTCCAAGATCATCCGCGCTACCCGCTCGCTCGCACCCTCACCACCGTCAGGACCTCTCGCCAGCGGCGCCACGACCTCGCCCAGCCTCTCCCGCATCGCCGCCAGCGCGCCCGGGTCCCTCAGCAGCCGCGCCGCGTGCTCGGCTACTGCCGCCGTCGACCCGTACCACGGGACGTACTCGGGCACGACATGCCTCCCCTCCAGCCGCTCGCCCGCCTTGCCAGACAACAGATTCACCAGCGAAAACGTCCGCGTCCGCACCACCCACCGCCCGATCAGGTGCCACAGCACCGGGTTGCCGTGATACACCACGATCATCGGAACCCGATGCGCGGCCACATGCAACGCAGCCGTTCCCGACACGCACACGCACAAGTCGCACCCGCCCCACGCCCCGTCTTTACCGACGCCCACACCGCCCACGAGTTTGTCGATCGCGCCGGCTTGGGCGACCACGTCGGGCGGGAGTTCGCCCAACAGCTCAGCCGCGTTCGCTGTCACCGGTACGCGAAAGGTGATCCCCGGAAACTCACCGCGAAGGCGCTGCATCACCTCCTTCAACCTAGGCCAGTTCGCCCGCACCACCCCCCGCCGCGACCCCCGCCAAATCCCCCCCACCCGCCCCCTCCAACCCCCCATGTTGCTCCCCTCCCGGAATCCCCGGGTCGCACCCCCCACCTCAATGCGATCCCACAGCGGATGGCCGACATAACTTGCGTTCACCCCCCGCTCCCGAAAATACGCCTCCTCGAACGGCAGGATGCACGCCACCCGGTCGGTCACCTCGCGGAGCTGCTTCACCCGCCCCTCCCGACTCGCCCAAGTCTGCGGGGCTACATACCAGAGCACCGGAATCCCCCTCTTTTTCGCCAGCCGCGCTACGTGAACGTTCAGACTCCACGAATCCGAACACACCACCAGCGACGGCGCATCCTTCTCCCACCGCGCCCCGATTCGGCTGAGCAATTTCGACACCTCCCACGCCCGGCCCACCGCCGCCACGCCCATCGCCGCCCCCGCGACCGTCTCCTCCACCACCTCCGCGCCGATCCCCCGCATCGCCCCGCCGCCCGCCCCCCACACCCTGAGCTGCTTCCCCCCCGGCAGCCCCCGCAACGCCCGAACCACCAGCGCCACATTCTCGTCGGCACTCGGCTCGGCGACGCTGAAGAAGACGGAGGGCATGGTGGGAGTGTACTGGGTCGGCGGCGGATTTCGGATGGGGCTGGGCGCGGCAAAACCCCCGGCTTGTCGGGCCGGGGGTTTGTCGTCGTTTACTTCTTCAATCAGCTTACGCGCTGAACGAGCTGCCGCAGCCGCAGGTGCTGGTGGCGTTGGGGTTCTTGAAGACGAACCCGCGGCCCATCACCTCGTCGCGGAAGTCGATCTCGACGCCCTGAAGGTAGAGCAGCGACTTCATGTCGCACAGCATCTTCACGCCGTGCTGTTCGAGTTCCTCGTCCATCTCGCCCTTGGGCTCTTCGGTCAGGTCGAGCATGTACGAAAAGCCCGAGCAGCCGCCACCCTTGACGCCTACGCGCAGACGCGTGACGTCCTCGGGGAGGCCCTGCTGCTTGATGATGGTCTTGATCTCGCGGGCTGCGGTATCGGAGAGGATGACGCTCATGGGGGGTTCCTTTTTGCTTGAAGTCAGTGGTTGGATTCTAGCCGCGACTTGCTTCGTCGTTTACTTGGTCGCCGCGGCTGCGTTGGCGAGCTGGCCGCGCATCGTTTCCATCGCGCGGTCTGTGCTGGCGTGGCCGCCGCCCGTGCTGAGGTCGGGGAGGGCTTCGCCGCGCTTCTTCTTGAGGTCCACGATCGCCGAGCGGATCGCGTCTTCCGCGAGCACCGAGCAGTGGATCTTCACCGGCGGCAACGCCAGTTCCTTGACGATGTCGGTGTTCCTGATCTTTAGCGCCTCGTCGAGCGTTTTGCCCTTGACCCACTCCGTCGCCAGCGACGACGAAGCAATCGCCGATCCGCAGCCGAAGGTCTTGAACTTCGCGTCGATGATGTTGCCGGCTGCGTCGACCCGGATCTGAAGCTTCATCACGTCGCCACACTCGGGCGCGCCGACCAGCCCCGTGCCCACGTTGGGGTCGGACTTGTCCATCGAACCGACGTTGCGGGGGTTGCTGTAGTGATCCAAAACCTTGTCGCTGTATGCCATGGTGAACTCCTGATTGTTAAAAGCTTGGTTGGTAAAATGTTCCGTCTGCCCGAACCGATTAATGATGCTCAGCCGAGCTCGCCGTCCACTCGACCTTGTGCGGGTCGATCCCCTCGAGCGCCATCTCGTACAGAGGCGACATGTCCCGCAGGCGAAGAATCGCCTTGGTGAGCTTGGAGACCACATAGTCGATCTCCTCCTCGGTGGTGTTCCGCCCGAGGCCGAACCGGATCGACGAGTGCGCCAAGTCTTCCGTCACCCCCAGCGCCTTGAGAACGTACGACGGCTCGAGCGACGCAGACGTGCAAGCCGACCCCGACGACACCGCGACGTCGTTGATGTCCAGCAGCATCGACTCGCCCTCGACGTACGCAAACGACAGGTTCACAACGTGCGGCAGGCGCTGCTCCGGGTGGCCGTTGAGGGTGACATAGTCGATCTTGTCCGTGATTCCGTGGTGCAGGCGGTCGCGGAGACCCATGAGTCGGACCGACTCGGTCGCCATTTCCAGTCGCGCGATCTCGCAGGCCTTGCCCACGCCGACGCAGCCGGTGACGTTGATCGTTCCCGAACGGAAGCCGCGCTCGTGGCCGCCGCCATCGAAAATCGGGGTCAGTCGCACGCGGGGGTTCTTCCGGCGAACGTACAACGCGCCGCAGCCCTTGGGGCCGTAGAGCTTGTGGCCGGTGAAGGACAGCAGGTCGATCCCGTCGGCTTCGACGTCGACCGGGATCTTGCCCACGGCTTGGGTGGCGTCGGTGTGGAAGAGCACGCCCTTTTCCTTGCAGATCTTTCCGATCTCGCGCATCGGCATGATCGTGCCGATTTCGTTGTTGGCGTACATGATCGAGACGAGGATCGTGTCCGGGCGGATCGCCTCGGCGATCTGCTGCGGCGAGATGCGGCCCTGCCCGTCCGGCTGAAGCCAGGTGACGTCGTATCCGTCGCGCTGCAGCCGCTTGCAGGGGTCGAGCACGGCTTTGTGCTCGGTGACCTGCGTAATGACATGCTTGCCCTTCTCCTTGTACATGTCGGCGACGCCCTTGATGGCGAGGTTGTTGCCCTCGGTGGCGCCGGAGGTCCAGATGATTTCCAGGGCTTCCTCGCGCACCGACCCGTCCGGCCAGTGCGAAGTCGTGCCGTCGGGCTCTTTCTTCACCTGCACCGAGGCGTTGAGCAACCGGGCGACCTGCACCCGCGCCTTCTCGACAGCCGCCTCAGCCGCCCACCCGAACGAGTGGTTGCGACTTGCGGAGTTGCCGAAGATTTCCATGAAGTACGGCTTCATGGCTTCGAACACCCGCGGGTCCATCGGGGTGGTCGAGTTGTGGTCGAGAAAAATGGGCAGCTTTACGGGCATTGAAAATCTCCGATGACGGAAAAGTGTTCTGGGTCAAAATCGAATCGAACTCGCGGTCACGGACGAACTCGTCACGCCGACGCTCTCCAAAGGTACGTCTATCCGATACCCCGGCTGCAGCAGGTCGGCGAGTTTCACGTCTTTCAGGAACCGCACCAGCCGGTGGTGCAGCGCCCGAAGCGGCTGACGCACCGGGCAGCCGCTGCCCACCTGACACCGTATCTCCTCCGCCCCCGACGGCGCGTGCAGCACCGCGTCCTGACAGCATTCAGTCAGTGCCGGCTCGCCACCCCCAGTCAGCACCACCACGTCATACAACGTCGCTTGGCGGGGGTCGACAGAGAGCTGATATCCGCCCTTAGCACCCCGCACGGACCTCACCAGTCCACCCTGTTGCAACTCCTTCATCACATTCATAAGCAGCGCACATGGCAGATGGTAAATCTCCGCGATCTCCCTCGCCGGAGCGATGCGGTCCGGATGCTCCAAAAGGTAATGGAGCGCGATCAGCGCGTAGTCGGTCTTTTTGGGTAGTGCGAGCATGGGCTCTCCATAATAGCACCTACGCGGTGCGGATTCAAGGGCAAGGGGCAATCGGTGTCAGATTTTCCACCCGCCGGAGTCCCGGCTGGGGACGCGGAGGGCAAGGAGATCGTGTGGGTTTAGGCGGGTTGTTGCGCGGGTGGTGGGGTGGGGGGCGGGGTGCTAGGGTAGCGGTCCTATGAGCGAGACTTCCCTGCGGGCGTTGCTGGATGTGGCGATGGATGCGGCGTTTGTAGCTGGGCGGGGGACGCTGGCGCACTTCAACACCGGGGTCGAGGTGGAGGAAAAGGGAGACCTCTCGCCGGTAACCGTGGCTGACCGGGAAGCCGAGCGGGTGATACGCGGCGTGATCTCGAAGTATTTTCCGGGGCACTCGATTCTCGGGGAGGAAGACGGGCGGACGCCGGGTGATCCGGATTACATGTGGGTGGTGGACCCGATCGACGGGACGAAGAGCTTTATTCACGGCGTACCGCTGTACGGGACGGTGGTGGGGTGTGTGGTTCGGGGGGTGCCGCGGGTGGGGGCGGTGTACTTGCCAGTGCTGGGCGACCTCTTCGCCGCAGCCGAGGGTGAGGGGGCGACGTGGAACGGCAGGCGGTGTCGGGTCAGCGAGGTGGGGCGACTGGAGGATGCGACGCTGCTGGCTGGGAGCATTACGCGTGCGATGCGGCGGAGCGATGCGTATGAGAACTTGGAGAGGCATGTGAAGCTCAACCGCGGTTGGGGGGATGTTTTTGGATACATGTTGGTTGCCAGCGGCCGGGCGGAGATCATGCTGGACCCGACGATCAACGTTTGGGACATCGCCGGGGTGGCCCCGATCGTGCGGGAATCCGGCGGCTGGTTCGGAAATTGGAAGGGGGAGGAGACGGTAAATGGCCCGGACGCGGCTGCGATGAACGGAAAGCTAAGGGGGGTTGTGTTGGAGGCGCTACAGAACGAGAAGCGGCGGTGAGGGGGCTGGATTGGTGTGAACATTGCGTTGAGGGGCGGTGGAGTGAAATGAGATGTGGGACATTGTGCCCCATTGTGAGACATTTGGCGGGAGGCTGCTGAAGGGAAGATGGTGAGGATTGAACGCTCGCCGTGGTACCGGCTGATGGTGCAGGGGGCACTGGGGAATACGGAGGGGAGCGAAGGGAGTGTAAGGTATTTGTACGGGTTTGTCAAGCGTTTTTTGGATGTAGCTGGCGTTGTGGGATGCAGGTGGGGCAGTCGGGGCGGCGAAGCGGTGAACCGGTGAGCGGCGAAGCGGCGAAGCGGCGAAGCGGCGAAGCGGCGAAGCGGCGAAGCGGCGAGCGGTGAGCGGTGAGCGGGGGAAAGGGGTATTCGATGTCCTGCATTTTTTATAGAGCGGGAATTTAGACGAGTCGATTTCACTCCACTCTCGGCCGCACCTCCGAAGCGGGTTGTCGCGGAGATTGAGATGGTTGACGGTGGCCGGTTGTCAGGCGGTGACATCGGGAGACTTCCGATACGCGTGGCCGTGATGGTGTCGAGTGGCACTTTATTGGGCAGCAATCAGGGCTATCTGAAAGTTGAAAATATTGAAATCACTACACTTGGGGTTGTAAGACTGTGCGTTGATCGCTATGCTCGCCCAAACGATTTCTCGGTTTTTGATCTGATACCTAGGTTTTGTCCGGTTGACTGGAGTTACTTTTGAAGACCTCGCTTGCGCGGCAATCCGCAGGTCGGTCATCGATTGCGTTATCCCAGAAGGTCAAGAAGTCAGAATGTCAAAGAATCGCGGCCTCACTCGAAAGGAACTCACGTGCCAGAACTGACAGCGGGTCAATTTAGCTTGGTTTCAAACATGCTTTCGTTCGCCATCGCTACCCTCGGGGCGGCGGCGGTGTTTTTCTTCATCAATTCCGCGAGCGGTAAGAAATACCAGATTGCCATCACGGTGAGCGGCATTGTCTGTGCCATCGCCACCTATCACTACCTGAGAATCTACGACTCGTTCGTCACTGCTTACACGATGCAACGGGTCGACGGGACGGTGCGATACGTCGCATCGGGCGCACCATTCAACGATTTCTACCGATACGCTGACTGGTTTATTACCGTTCCGTTGTTGATGGTCGAACTGGTGGCCGTTTTGTCGCTTCCCAAGGGTGAAAGTCGGCGACTGTTGACCAAGCTGGTCATCGCGACGGCGTTGATGATCGCCCTGGGGTACCCCGGCGAAATCTCGTCTGACGCCGGCACTCGCTGGCTGTGGTGGTCGCTGAGCATGGTCCCGTTCGTGTACACGCTGTACCTGCTTTACGTCGAACTGGGCGCGGCGATCCTTCGTGAGGCCCCGGAAGTACGGGGGCTGATCAAGCTGGCCCGGAACGTAACGGTCGTGACCTGGCTTTTCTACCCGGTAGCGTTCGCGGCCAAAACAGTGCTGACTCTTGGCTCGAATGGCGAGGTCGCAATGCAAGTCGGGTATTCGATTGCGGATATCACAGCCAAAGCCGGTTATGGCTTGGTGATTTACATGATCGCACGCACCAAGGCACAGCTCGAGGACGTGGGTGGAGAGGCTGTTTCGACCGAGAACATCGGGCTCGAGCCGGCTAGGCGCTAGGTCACCACTGGATCATCTTCAGGTCACAGGGCGCTGTATGTCCCGAGAACAAGATCCGCTGGTCATCATTGGCGGCGGGTGTGCAGGACTCAGCCTCGCGACCCACCTTTGTGATGCGGGCGTGGACCAGCCCATCGTAATCGTCGAGCCCCGCCGGCTCGACGATTACTTTAATGACAGAACCTGGTGCGGCTTTTACACGCGTCATCATCGGTTCGGACATCTCGCCAAGTCGCGGTGGTCGAACTGGCGGTTTGTCACGGATCGCGCGGAGGCGTCGCATCAGTCGGAAACGAGTCAGTACCAGCAGATTGCGGCTGGGGATTTTTATGCCGACTGCCTGGCGCGGCTTTCGAAAGACTCGCGGGTTGATCTATTGCTGGGCCATTCCGTATTCACTGTCCGGGGCAAGGACGTTGAGACGATCGACCGGGAAGGCAGGACCCGATGTCTCGCGGCTGGGCACATCTTTGACAGTCGCCCGCCGACTGGGACGGAGGTCATTGGCGGCCCGGATGACACGCTCCTTTGGCAGCAATTCGTAGGGTTGGAGGTCGAGACTGATCACGACGACTTCGATCCTGCGGGCGTGACGATGATGGATTTCCGCACTCCGCAGCGCGGCGAGATTCATTTCGTGTACGTACTTCCGACGACGCGGCGAACGGCGTTGGTTGAGGCCACGGGGTTTCTCGCCCGGCCGGGAGATTACGACACGCTGCACGATGACGCGGCGCGATACGTGCGCGACATCCTCGGTATTGAGTCGTGGCGTGTTTCGCGGCGGGAACAGGGCATGATCGCGATGACTACCGCGCGGATCCCCGGGCGGGACGCGCTGGCTGCTGCGAACCCTCACGTCACCTCCATCGGCTTGGGCGGGGGCGCAGCCAAGCCGTCGACCGGGTACGCGTTCGCCGCGATCCAAGAGCACAGCGAGAAGCTGGCGCTGGCGGTGGTGCAGAACCGCTCCCCACGGTCGATGGTCCCCGGCCGCGCGGTGTCGCGGTGGCTGGATCAGATCTTTCTGGCGTATCTTGCGCGGCATCCGTCACGGGCGCCCGAGCTGTTTCTTCGGATCGCCGCCGGCACGAAGCCGGACCGGTTCGCGCGGTTCATGATGAACCACGGCACGCTGTTCGACGACCTGGCCGTGGTCGCGTCAATGCCCAAGACGCCCTTCATCCTGCAGGCGCTGCGATCTCACCGCGTGCTCCTTTATCCGCGCGCCCGGCGGACCCCAGGAGTCATGCCGATTGAAAAGGCTGCGGGAGTGGGCTCGGCCGCCACCGCCGACGACTATCGGCGCGTTCACACGCTCGTGGCGCTGCCGCTGATCGCCCTGCTTTGTGCGGGGTTGTGGATCGTTGGCCCGATTCCGCTGGGGTGGCAGTTGGCTTTGCTGGGGGTGGGTGTGGCGAGCCTCGGCATGCCGCACGGGGCGATGGACCACCGCGTAGCTGAGATGTGCATCAAGCCGCGGTTGGGCGCGCTGGGGTCGCAGTGGGGAAGGCTCTTTGTGGTCGGCTATTTGGGACTGGCTGCGATTGTTTTGTTGGGCTGGGCCACGATTCCGCTGGTCACGCTCGTCGCGTTTCTACTGTACTCGGCGGTGCACTTTGGTCTGGGGGACAATGGGCAGGGGTCTGTGGCCGCGGCGGTTGCTCGCGGGGCCGTGCCGATTGTTCTGCCGCTGGCGATTCAGCCACTTGAATCAGGTAGCTTGCTCTCGGCCGTCGCGGGACAGTCGGTAAACCTCGTGCCCCTGCAGGGTGTGCTCATCACCGCCGCGATTCTCTGCGTACTCGTGACGCTTGTGCGCGCCGTGGGTTACAACACGCCGCGACAGGCGGCACTGATCGCATGCGAGGTGCTTCTTTTGATTGTCGCGAACTTTGCCGCGCCACCGTTGATTGCGTTCGGTCTTTACTTCGTCCTGCTGCACG
>JBBRUM010000087.1:0-10474 GCA_038247815.1 Tepidisphaerales bacterium
AGTCTCTGCACCAGCTCCGCCGCCTCCTCACGACGCTCGCCCAGCGCACCGCTCCACTCCAGCGTCTCATTCTTCAACACCGCCGCCTCGATCCGACGGAACGCAGAGATCACCGTGCTGTGGTTCCGATTCCCCAGGCGAGCCCCGATCTCCGGGTAGCTCAACTTCGCCGTCTTCCGCACCAGATACATCGCCACCGACCGCGCCAGCGACACCGTCTTGTGACGCCGACCCGACATCAGATCCTTCGCGTCGATCCCGAAATGCGCCGCAACCACCGACAACACGTTCTCCGGCTTGACCGGCGCCACCATCATCCGGTCCAGTTCCCCCAGCGCAGCCTGCGCCAGTTCGACCGTGATGCCCCCCGTCGTCAGGTCGTTCATCAGCGCATGGGCCCCGATGCGCGTCACCGCGCCCTCCAACTCCCGCACGTTCTGCGTCACCCGCCGCGCAACCCACGCCACCACCTCCTCGGTCAGCGAAAGCTTCTGCCGCGCCGCCAGTTTCCTCAAAATCTCGCACCGCGTCTGGAAGTTCGGCGGGTCCACCCGCACCACCATCCCCGACACGAACCGGTTCACCAGCGACTCGCCGAACTCCGCGATGTCCTTCGGGTGGCTGTCCGACGCCATCACCACCTGCTTGCCCAGCGCCTCGATCGCGTTGAACGTGTGCAGGAATTCCTCCTGCGTCGCCTTCTTGCCCGACAAAAAGTGCACGTCGTCGATCACCAGCAGGTCCAGCTCCCGCATCCGCCGCCGGAAACCGTCGACCTTCCCGCCGCGCAACGCCTGAACATAGTCATTGGTGAATTCCTCGCCGGTCATGTACGCCCACCGCCGCGTCGGGTGCTCCGCGATGAACCGGTTGCACAATCCCTGCACCAGGTGTGTCTTGCCCAACCCGCACCCGCCGTGGATGAACAGCGGGTTGTACTGCGTCCCCGGAAACCGCGCAACATGCACCGCCGCGTTGGACGCCAGCTGGTTCCCCGGCCCCACAACATACGTCGCCAAGTCATGCCGCAATCGCTGCCGCTGACCCGACGTCGCCGATTGAAACGCAGCCGCCTGTTCCGCCGACTTCGCCGGCGACACCACCGCACGTTTCACCGGCGGAAACGCCGAAACCCCCGCAACCACCTCCTTCGCCGCCAATTCCGAACCCCCAGCCAGTGGATCCACAGCCGACAACGCCGACTTCGCCGACACCCCACTCACCCTCGCCCCACCCTTCGCCCCACCCATCGCCCCGGCCTTCGCCCCACCCTTCACCCCAGTCCCACCGCCCTCACCGTCCGCCCTCCCCTTGAACAGCTCCGGCTGAACCTGAAACTTCAGCCTCAGCGGCCCGCCAAACACCTCGATCGCCGCCTCCTGAATCGTCCCCGTGAACCGCTGCCCGATCCACTCCCCGATGAAGTCGTTGGGCACCGAAATCTCAAGATTGTCGTTGCGAAGATCCAACCGAGTCGAGTTGTCGAACCACACATGGAACCTCTGGGGTCCCACACGCTCGGCGATGGCTTTGGCGAGCTTCACCAGATTCGGGTCGTGTGCACCGATGCAGCCCACGTCGACCTCCCTGTGTTGTTTACGCGCCGCGTTCAACTGTCCGCCTCCAACGCCAAAGGCACCCCCGTTTCGACCGGCCCCAAAACCCGAAGGTTCCGAGCTTCGCGACAACGGGCGACTTTCACTCGCCTGGACGTGGGCGGACCGATCCGAGAGTTGACGATCCACGGTGCGACTCCATTCGCAAGCCCCCGATTCTTGCGGGGCGTTGCTCAAATGTTTGATGTTCATCGCCGGCGCCTAGACCCTTCGCGGGCCAAGTCGCAAAAGCTTCTGAGTTGCACGCTTCCCGCCGTCAGACAATCCGGGAAGATCACCGCGGAGAAGGACACCTCGCAACGCCGTGATGGTGCACGACGCTCGGCCCGTCTCCGCCGCTTGCTTCCCTTGCGGCGGGTGTCGGCATCCTGCCGGCTAGCTCATCCATGAAGTCGCATCCAGCAACAAGACCGCGCAACTCAAACGCCAATCCACCTCGTCGATCACCCGCGACGTATCCCGCCGCAAGTCCGCCTGCCGATGCTCCGGCCTGTAAACAGCCGGAAAACCAACACGCCTCGACTCTTGCCTTTCCTGGCGACGGGGTTCCCGTCGACTTTCCCTTGCGCGATCCGAATCATCCCTGAATCGTGGGCTGAAGATAGGGACATCCGCCAACGCTGACAAGACGTGAATTATCGCCACCACACCCCACACGCGCCGGATCTTCGGTCACTCTCGAACCGAACGAACGAAGAAAAATTTCTATCCACCGGTTCCTCACGCAAACACGCGCTCACACAGTCACATTGTGAACAACTCTGCGGACAACTCTGCGGACAACTCGCCCGCCACGCGCGCAAATCTTTGCCCCAACCGGAGAAACATCCCCACCGCTTCAACCGCACATCACCCTCCTACGCTCACTCACCCCCCAATCGTAAGGTCCTCACCAGCGCCAACCTCTCGTGCACCTTCCTCATCCCCGCGCCATAATAAAGCTTCAGCGCCGGACCATTCTCAGCGTCCACCGCCAGAGTCAACGTCCCCACTTCTCGTTCCACGGTCCTGTTCATCGCCCGCCGCACGCACCATTTCCCCAAACCACGCCTCCGATAACCCGGCGCAATCCCCAGATACACCAGCTCCATCGTCTCGCCACGCAACGCCGTGGACATCAGCAGCACCGCCGCCGGCGTGTCACCGTCCATGAACACCGACCACAACCCGGGTTCGAACTCCCCCGCAGATTGATGGTCCGCAATCACGTCATCAATCGGCCGAACGCCGGTCAACTTCGGGCAGTCCAACGTCTCGTGATAACTATCAACCAGTGCCCTCCGAAACAAATCATGATGCTCCCGCGAGTAGCGCACCTCACGCAAGGCCTCCCCCGCACCGCCCTCCTTCACCCGAACCCTCAGCCCACCCGCCAGAGCCTTCTGCAAGTAAATCAGGACCGCCAACTTCTCAAACCCCGACTTCAACAACGGTTCCGCAGCCGACGCCTCCCCAGAATCCACTAGCGCCTGCACCAATCTCACTCCCTCCAACTCCCCCACCACAAACCCCACCAAACTCTCCGCCGCGTGACCCACCTCACGCCCCGCCCGCCCAACCGCACTTCCATCTCCCGGAGTGAGCAACAACGCCGACCTACCCGGCGTGACAATCGGTAATATCGCCCACAGTATTTCTCCCCGACCGCCCACCGCCACAGAGAGCTTCGACAAGTCAAAGCGTCGCCGAACCGCAAGACCCAGAAACTCCGCCACCCGCTCATCCCCTGCGGGATGTCCCGCCGTCCCCAGCACCATTCTCAGCGCCGCCGACGTCTCCTCGGCCCGTGCCCGCCGAATTTCCACCCCCCCCACTCGCGCCCCTCCCGTCGCTTCCACCGGTTTCAACGACAAACCTTCCCCCGATCCCCCCGGAGAGCCCTCCGGAACACCCGAACGCGGACTGTTTGACAGTGACGACACCTCCGGTGAACATACAGCAGTCCGGACAAGGGGCAACCCGTGCCGGTCCGTGCACGTAGCGGACCGCTCGAGGCGGCTGCATTGACCGATTTCTACGCCCGGAGGCCGACTTGCTCCGCAACTCCCGCCGTTTCGCTCTTCCCGCCATCGCAACCCTCGCGCTCGCCGCCGCCAGCAGCGCCCTGCTCGCCTACCCCCAGCCTTCGTCCTACCCCACCACGTGGGAACTCAAGGTCGAAACCTCTCCCCCCAGGCGGGTCGTCATCGGCTCGAAGGCCTACTGGTACCTCACCTACAAGGTTGTAAACGAGTCCGGTCAAGAGCGCACCTTCCTACCGGCTTGGGAAGTTCTCACTCCCGACGGCAACGCCGTCCGGACAGATCGCCTCATCCCGCTTCACGTCGTCGAAGCCATCAAATCCCGCGAGGGAATCAAGTTCCTAGAACAAGCCAACCAAATCTCCGGGGAAGTCCGCCTCGGCGACGACGAAGCCCGCGAAGGAGTCACCATCTGGCCCGAAGCCAGCCCAGACGACCGCGAATTCACCCTCTTCTTCTCCGGATTCTCCGGCGAAACCGCCAAAGTCCCCGGCCCCGATGGCAAGGACATCACTCTCTTCAAAACCCTCAAGCTCAATTACGAAGTTCCGGGAGACGCAAAATTCCGCGATCTCAATGAAGTCCGCGAAGTTTCCCGCTCGTACGTCATGCGGTAACTCGCCGCGAATGTCTTAACCGAGTCGAATACGCAACCCCCGGCTAGGTAGCAAGTTACGTACCGGGCCATCTTGCCCCCTTGATCCTGCCCGCTCGGGGCACTATGTTTTCCCTCCCGTTGTCCCGTTCCGGGGGTCAACTGCGACTGCAGGAAGGTCATCTTTTAAGAATTGAAGGTCCGTTATGGCACATAAGAAAGGCGCCGGTTCATCCAAGAACGGCCGCGACAGCAATCCCCAGTACCTCGGCGTCAAGGCCTACGGCGGCCAAGTCGTCAAAGCCGGCTCGATCATCCTCCGCCAGCGCGGAACCAAATTCGTCCCAGGATTCAACACCGACATCGGCAAGGACGACACTATCTTCGCCCTCTCCGCCGGCAAGGTCGAATTCCAAGGCCGCAAGGTCCACGTCCGGGTCTAACCAACGCGTCAATCGATCACCCGCAACTCAATCGGGCAGGGAGAGTCCGGGTCAATGCGACCCCCTCTTTCCCTGCCCTCTTGCGTGGCCAGCCGATCGCCTCCCCTCAGAACGCACCACATGAATGTCCTGATCGGCTTCAACCTCCAAGACTCCGAGAAGGCGATCATCGCATTCCTCAACCGCCTACACCCTGCTTTCGCCAGCAACTCCGGTTGGACTCTCGACCTCTCTACCTGCCAATATATCGGCCCCGACGCGGCCACCCTCATCGCCGCGCTCTACCACGCCGCTCGCCTGAAAAACACCCCGGTCAAAGTGATTCTCCCCTCCTCCTCCCCGAAACTCGACGCATTCTGTCACTTCAGCGGACTCAAACACCTCCTCAACTCCGAGTCCCCACCCCCCGATACCTCCCACCCCGACTGCGTCACCGTCCCGCTGCGGCAAATTCGCAAGGCTCTGCACGCCGACACTGATCCCATCATCAGACTCGTCCAATCATTTGGCCAAGTCCCCGATTCCTTCGTCGAAAGACTTGGATTCGCGTTCAGCGAAGTCATCCAAAACGTCGAGGACCACTCCCAAAGCCCCATTGGTACCATGACCTGCGCAAGGTACATCCGGAAAACCAGCGAAGTTCGCGTTGCAATCGTCGACACAGGATTGGGAATCGGCACCACACTTCGAAAAAAGCACCCCACAATCGCTTCCAACGCCGACGCCCTGCGACTCGTGCTGACCGGCGGGTACTCCGCTCATTCAAAACTCAACAACGCCGGGCGCGGCATCGATAACCTACGAACCACTATCGTCGGAGGCGGCGGCTCGATAGTGCTCCTCTCCGAAGACGTCCACACAACCCTCAGACCCGATCACCCCCCCAAAATCACCCCAAACCTCCGCTTCCCCGGAACGGCCGTCTTTTTCACCCTGCCCATCAACCCTCCGCAGGGATAGGATTCAAAGTCATGGCCCCCGAACAGTCCATCACCGCAAAAGACCTCCTCGACCCCGACGGCGTCATCGTCAGCAGCGGTGAGCGCCTCGCCACCGCCGTCGTCGCGGCACTCGAACACGCCCAAACCGTCAACATCGACCTCCGCGGCATGCCCCCCATCTCCTCCACCTACTTCAACGTCGTCCTGCGGACCGTACGCGACCAGTTCGGCCACCAAGCCGTTGAACGGGTCGTCGTCTCAACCCCTTCAAGCATCATCCAATCCGTCTTCGATCGCTCAAAGACGGCGTTCCTTTCCCCCGTCATTCACTAACACGCAGTCTTTCCCCCGTTTTCCGACAAGGTTACCCACCCCCCATGTTCATCGACGAAGCCAGAATCCATGTAAAAGCCGGCGACGGCGGCAACGGCTGCGTCTCCTTCCGACGCGAAAAAGCCGTCCCCAAGGGCGGGCCAGACGGCGGCGACGGCGGCGGCGGCGGGTCCGTCATCTTCTACACGGACCCCAACAAAGACACGCTCCTCGACTTCGCCGGCAAGCACCACTGGAAAGCCGAGCGCGGCGAAGGCGGAATGGGCGCCAAGTGCTACGGCACCAAGGGCGAAGACCTCCGTATCCCCGTCCCACTCGGAACTCAGGTCTTCGACTCCGACCACCAAATCCTCATCATCGACCTCGACAAGCCCGGCATGGAAGTCGTCATCGCCAAGGGCGGGCACGGCGGCAAGGGCAACTGGCACTTCAAATCCGCAACCAACCAAACCCCCCGCTTCGCCCAGCCGGGCACCGAGGGCGCGGAGCGCAACCTTCAGCTCAAGCTCAAGCTCATCGCCGACGTCGGCTTGGTCGGAATGCCCAACGCGGGCAAGAGCACGCTGCTCTCCTCCATCTCCGCCGCCCGGCCGAAGGTCGCCGACTATCCCTTCACCACCCTCGAGCCCCAACTCGGCATCGTCGAGCTCGACAAAGACCGCCGCATGGTCTTCGCCGACATCCCGGGGCTGATCGAGGGCGCGTCCCACGGCGCGGGCTTGGGCACCAACTTCCTCAAGCACATCGAACGCACCAAAATCATCGTCCACCTCCTCGACCTCTTCCCCCCCGACGGCAGCGACCCCGCAGCCAACTACAAGACCATCCGCAAGGAACTCGAAGCCTTCTCCCCCCTACTCGCCGACAAACGCGAAATCATTGCCCCCAATAAAACCGACCTCTCCACCGACGACGGCGAAGCGCTCGCCAAGCTCAAGAAAAAACTCAAAGGCAAACGCGTCATCCCCATCTCCGGCGCAACCCGCAACGGACTCGCCGAACTCCTAGAAGTCGTCTGGGGCGAACTCGCCAAAGAACGCACCGAAGACGCGAAACCCACCCCCGAAGAACTCCCCCCCAAACGCCTCCCACCCCACAAACGCGCCGACCTCGCCAAACAAGCCGAGGAACAAGCCCAAGCCAAACTCAACGCCCCCTGGCCCATGTCCTAACCCACCCCGCCTCCCCCCACCCGCCGCGGGGCGCATCTCGCCCCGCTGAGGTCGGCCTCTTTTCCCCAAACCCTACTTCACAGCCGGAAAATCCAACGCCGGATCTGCAACGTGATTGAAGTAGTTAGTGAAGTAGTTCACAGCCACGTTCGCCACCACCTCAGCGATCTCCCCATCACCCAGCCCAGCGCTCCGCGCATCCGCCAACTCCGCGTCCGACACGTGCCCGCTCTGACGCACTATCGCCCGCGCCAACTTCACCACCGCGTCCAACCTCGCATCCCCCACCACTCCCGTTCGGAACAACCGAACCTGCTCCACCGACAAACCGAGCGATTGCCCCATCGCCGTGTGCGCCGCCAGGCAGTACCCACACGCGTTCGCCTCAGGCACCGCGATGGCGATCGCCTCCCGCGCCTATGCGTCCAGCTTGCCCTTGCCCAGCGCTGCCCAAAACCCCATCAGCGCACCGACCACCACCGGCGCGTTCGCCATCGCCTGGCGCATGTTGGGAACCATCCCGAACGCACCCTTCACCGCGTCCAACGAAACCTTGGCCGCACCGGTCGCCGTAGTCGGATCCACAAGATTCAAACGGTTGATGACAGTCTTGTCTCCCGTCTCTCATCAGCCTCAAAACCCCGCGCCGTGCGCCCGCTACCCTTCAAAATCGACCGATCGGTAGATAGTAATGCCAGTCAAACAAACAACGTCCGCCCATATACGTCACCAACGACAAACTCCTTCACCTTGAACATCCCCACCACCATTTCCCCCACCTCCCGAATCCAACCGCCCTCCTCACACGCCCGCGCCGCCACCACCGCACCCTCCACCGACGCAAACACCCACCTCGCAGCCCCCGCCTCCCCACTGGTAAGCTCGCGAAACTCACCCCTCTCCTCCCCTCCTTGGTGACCCTTGCCAGCCACGCCTCGTTCTCCCCGCTAAAACCTCACCAACGCCTCCACCACCCCAGCACCCACCAAATCCCTCTCCGCCGTCACCGCAGCCGCCAAACACACCCGATCGTTCCCCCCATACGCCTCCGCCAACACCCCGAAAACCGCCTCAACTTCCCCTCCGCAGCACCCTTCGCAGTCCCCTCCTTCCGGGCAATCTCCTCCCGCACCCGCTGCAACCTCTGCCGACACCGAATCACCATCGCCCGCGCGAGATCATCCTTCGTCGGACAGTGATAATGCACACTGGCTAAGTTCATTCCCACCGCCGCTGCAAGATCCCGAAAGCTCACCCCCGACAGCCCCCCTGCTGGGTCAACACCTCGGCGACCTCCAGTATCCGCCCTGCCGTTTCCATGCCCATCTATTATCTATCAGTAGGTAGTTGCCAAGACGACAATGGTCTCTTGATTTTCCACCCGAGCAAAGTTGCTCAGGACAGCAACTTTACATGTGCTCCCCAGTACAAACGCTTGGGCATCCAGAGAGTGCGGTTGGCAGTCCTTCGCCCTCAATCTGGAGTCGGACACGATCGTGCTCAGGGACGATTAAAAAGTTGCCTATTATCTTGACAGAACCGTACAGATACCGTACAATTCTTCGGTGACTGACGGTTATTTTTGCGCCTTCATTCGGCTCCCTGCGGGCGGCCTATCCTGTCTAGGGCGAGCAGGATTCATTCAAATGTCCCACATTGGGCCTAAATGTCCCACATCTCAATTCATCGCCAGCCCCAGCAGTAACTTCATTTCGATAAAACCGCAAATAGATATCAGGAGCTATCTTCCCTTAGCCCATCCTTTCCCTCTCCTCCGTCTCCCGGTTTAATCCGTCTATGCCCCTTCACCCGGTACTGCCCATCCTTCCCGGCGCGACCATTGGCGTGCTTGGCTCGGGTCAGCTCGGGCGCATGTTTGCCATTGCAGCCCGACGCATGGGCTATCGCGTCCACACCTTTTCCCCCGACACCGATACCCCCACCGGGCAGGTCGCCGATCTTGAAGTCGTCGCACCTTATGAAGACCTTTCTGCCGTTCGCGCCTTTGCCTGCGGCGTCTCGGTCGTCACCTTCGAGTTCGAGAACGTCCCCCACGCCACCGCCTTGGCTGCGGAGGAATACTGCCCAGTCCGGCCGTCGGGAAAGGTTCTGCATACCACGCAGCACCGGCTTCGTGAGAAGACCTTCCTCCGCGACAACGGGTTCCCGGTCGTACCGTTCGAGCATGTGACCTCGCTGACTGAGCTCACGGCCGCCCTTGCCCGGATCGGCACGCCGGCGGTGCTGAAAACTGCCGGCTGGGGGTATGACGGTAAGGGCCAGTTTAAGATCCCCGCCGGCCCGGACGCGCCGCGAGCATGGGCTACCCTCTTCCCCACCGGCGCCGGCGAAGCGGTTCTCGAAGCCTACATTCCCTTCGAACGCGAAGCCTCCGTCGTTTGCGCCCGCTCGATCACCGGCGAGTTCAAGCACTACGGACTCATTGAAAACCTCCACGCCCACCACATCCTCGACGTCTCCGTTTCCCCCGCCCGCCTGCCCGACCGCCTCCGCACCCAAGCCGTCCAAATCGCGCACGCCGTGGCTGAGTCCCTACAACTGGTCGGCGTGCTCTGCGTCGAATTTTTCATCACCCGCGAACGCGGCGGCACGGCCGGCGGCGGTGGCGGCTTGCTCATCAACGAACTTGCCCCCCGGCCCCACAACTCCGGGCACCTCACCTTCGACTTCTCCGTCACCTCCCAGTTCGAGCAGCAGCTCCGCGCCGTGTGCGGCTTGCCCCTCGGCGACACGTCACTGATCACACCGCACGGCCCGAACGCCTCGGCCGCGATGGCACAGCTCCTCGGCGACGTCTGGCTGGCCTCGCCCGACCACCAGCCCAACTTCCCGGCGGCACTCGCCGACCCCCGGGTCAAACTCCATCTCTACGGCAAAGCCGACCCCCGCCCCGGCCGCAAAATGGGCCACCTCTCCGCCTCCGCCCCCACCCCCGACGCCGCCATCTCCGCCGTCCTGGCCGCCCGAACCGCACTTACGACACCCATTACGTAAAGGAGCCCCATGCGATCCGCCGCCATAATCCTGCTCTCCCTTGGCACTTCGCTATCTCTCGCCTGCGCGCCCTCCCCACGCCCCTCCCCCGCCGCTACGCCCGTCCAGCCAGTTCAACCTGCCCAACCCGCCTCCGCCGTCCAGCCCATCGGCCCCGTCTCCCCCACACGCATTCCCCCGCGAACCGCGCCGGCAGTTGCCGAATCGGCCCCTTTGCTCATCACCGTCGCACAGCGACAGTCCTCCACCACCGGCCCGCTGACCCTTCGCGTCCGCGACATCACCGGCGGCCAGGTCCTGACCATGATTGTGGACCGCAACGACAACGCCCTTCTGCC
>JBBRUM010000088.1:0-10456 GCA_038247815.1 Tepidisphaerales bacterium
CGCCCCACCGCAGACCTCAACACCGCGCTGGTCAGCTACATCCTCACCGGCCTCCCCGGCTTCACCACCGCAGCCGGCCACGTCGGCCCCAACGTCCAGGTCGACCACGACATCTCCCTCTTGGTCCCCGAAATCTGGTGCCGCCTCACCCCCCTCGAGCGCAACCCCAACTGGCTCATCGAACACGGCTACCTCGAAAAACTCGAAGACTTCGACTTCGACGGCGGCGGGGGGGGCACCGGGGGTAAGCAGCGCGTCCTCGCCTCCCGCCTCGGCTACCGCATCACCGCGGGCTTCGTGCGAACTTTCTTCGGCCGCGTCTTCGACAACCCCTCCGTCGTCTTCGACGAAGCCCTCCTCAAACCCGAAACCCAAGACCTCCCCACCTTCGTCGACGGCGTAAAAAACATCACTCAAGCCCACGAACGCGTCGCCAAGGAATACTTCGAAGACGGCACCATCGACGAAGCCTGCCCCCCCCTTCGCGCCGTCCTCCACATCATGGCCCACGGTACTTGGGAGGGGAAAACCGCCGCCCACCCCGACGTCCGCGCACTGTTCACCCGCAAATACCTCTTCGACAGCCCCTGGTACCAAAAACGTCTCGAAACCAAACAACGCCGCGACATCGCCCTCTGGAAACGCCACGTCGCCTATCTTACCTCCCACCCCGCCCAACCCCTCGCCACCCCCAAACTCCCCCTCGCCCTCGCCGAACTCGCCCGAGTCTCCCACCCCTCCTACCTCCTCTCCCTCTCCGCCACCCTTGGCGCCGACCCCATGGGGGAGTAATGGCGGCAACAGGTCCTCCGCTCGGGCGAGAGAGCATAGAGAAAGCCGAGTAAAAACCAGAGTTGGAGAGAGCGCCAGTCAATCCCTCAACCCCACTCCAAAAATTTCAGTTGCTCTCTACCCCTCTCTGAGCGAAGCCCTCCTCCCCCTCTGCGTTCTGTTGCCTTCGCGTGCAACGCCTCTATCCCAACTTCGCCAACTGCGTAAGCAGCGCCCGGAAGTCTTTCGGCAGTGGCGAATCCAGCTCCACCGTCTCCCCACCCGGCGCTACGAACCTCAGTTTCGCCGCGTGCAGCGTTAGTCTCGACATCAGCGGCTTCTCTTCGTCTCGCGTTGGGTTGTAATCCCTCTTCAGCCGAGACAGATACACCGGCCCCGACAGCGGGTTGTACAGAGGATCGATCAGCAGCGGCGTCCCGATCGATTGCAGGTGCACCCGAATCTGGTGCGTTTTCCCCGTTTTCGGGAAGCATCGCAACAGTGTGTTCTTCCTGTATTGCGTCTCGATCTGCCAAAGCGTCAGCGCCGGCCTGCCGTGCTTGGTCACGCACATGTAAAGCTTGTTTTTCGGATGCGTTGCGATCGGCGCGTCGATCTTCCCCTTCTCCCCCCCGGCCCGCCCCTTCACCAGCGCCAAATATTCCTTGTGCACCGTGTTGTTCTGAAACTGGTGCGACAAGTGCCGCTGCGCCCCCGTGTTCAGGGCCAAAAGCATCACCCCCGATGTGTCCTTGTCCAGCCGGTGCACCACCCGCACCCGCGGATCCGCCGTTCCCGAACACGGCAGCCCGATCTGCGCCGCAACTTCCTGTATGATCGAAGTCTCCTCGTCCCGCCCCGGAATCGCAGCCAGCCCCGCAGGCTTTTCAACCGCGATCAAATCGTCGCTGCGATACAAGATCACCAGTGGCTTGGGTTTCATCGGCAAGGGTCCGACAGCCTAGCACCTCCCCCCACTCCCCGTCGCCAAGAACGCACCCTTACGGCCGACCCCGCTCCCACTGCTTCACCAGCGCCTCAACCTGCGGCTGCCGCGCGCTCACCTTCAGCGACCGCTTCCAATAGCTTAGCGCCGCCGCCCTCAGCGGCTCTTCCAACTCCAGCCCCGCACGGTATCTCTGAATCATGACCCGCCCCGCGTCATTCATCGCCGGAAAGTAGTTCGGGTCGATCTTCAGCGCCAACTCATACTGCTCAATCGCGTCCGCCGCCCGACCCTGCAGCGCCAATGCATCCCCAAGCCGCTTTCTCGACAACGAGCTGTCCGACACCTTGATCAGCCGCCGCAGCACCTCCTCCGCCTCCTTCCCCCGGTTCTGCGTCAGCAGATTCTGCCCGAGGTTTAATAGCGTCCCCGGCTGATCGCCCGTGATCTCCAGCGACGACAAAAACGCCCGCTCCGCCCCCACCGCATCCCCCACCGCGTCCAGAACCACTCCGTAGTTCGCCAGCGCAGCCCCCGATTTGGGGTCCAACTCGGTCGCCCGTTTCGCGTGGTCCATCGCCTTGGGCAAGTCCCCCAGCGCGAGATACACCAGCCCAAGGTTCATATGCGAATCAACGTCCGTGTCGTTGATCTTCAGCGACGTCATATACGCGTCCCGGGCCTCCAGAAACCGCTCGAGAAACTGATATGCCAGCCCCAGCCGGTAATAGCTCCCCGACGAATAAGGGTCGAGCTTCACCACCGCCTCGTACTGGCTGAGCGCCGCCCTGTAGTCCCCCTCCGCCCTGAACAAATCCCCCAGCAGGATCCGCGCCTTGATCAATTCCGGCGACTCCACCGTCGCATCCGTCAGCTTCGTCTTCGCCTCCGGCAGGTCCCCGCGGTTGTACGCCATCACCCCGTCTGCGTATGCCCGCGTCGCCCGCGCCGACGGCTGACCCGGCGGCGTGCACCCCATGATTAGTAACGAGCACGACAACGCCAACAGCCCGCCCGCCACCACCGCGTGCAGCTTGCCCGCCGACCGCGAATTCCCGACCGACTTCGACGACGCCGTGCAATTCATTTTTTTCATCACTCTTCCGACGATAAGTCACCCGCCCCCATGCGCCAACCACCCTCCCTCCCGCCCACTCTCCCCCAACCCCCCGGAATCCCCCCCCAAACACCCCCATGAGGGCCGCCCTCACCCGTTTGATTACCTCCAAACTCGGGGTCTACAGTCCTCCCGCTTTGATCGTACGGATCGGGCGTGTCGGGGATTGGCTCGGACGAGGTCGCTTTTCCGGAGGCGTAGGCACTTGAGAAATCATCCCCCATCCCCGCCCGCAGTCTCGTGCAAACCTCTCCTCCCCGCCCCGCCCCGAACCCTCATCGCCATCCCCGTTTACAACGAGCTCAAACACGTCGACGACGTGCTCCGCCGAGTTCTCTCCTATCACCCGGACGTGCTGCTCATCGACGACGGCTCGTCCGACGGAACGGCCGAAAAGCTCGCCGCCCGCGCCGACATCCGCCTCCTCCGCCACCCCCAAAATCGCGGCTACGGCCAATCCCTCATCGACGCCTTCGACTACGCTGCCACGCACCGTTTCGACTGGGTTCTCACCATGGACTGTGACGAGCAGCACGAGCCCGAAATGATCCCCGCCTTCCTGGACCTCATCGCCACAGACCGCTGGGACCTCATCTCCGGATCCCGATACAAAACCCCGCGTGAAGACGACAATAACGCCCCCCAAGACCGCGCCGCCATCAACGCCTGCCTCACCCGTCTCATCAACTCGGTTTACCCCTGCGGCCTCCCCCCGCAAGGTCTCACAGACAGCTTCTGCGGTTTCAAAGCCCACCGCATCGCCCCCCTCGCCGCGCTGAATCTCACCGAAACCGGCTACGCATTCCCCATGCAACTCTGGCCCCGCGTCGTCCACGCCGGTCTCCGCATCACTGAAATGTCCGTCCGCCGGATCTACGTCGACTTCAACCGCACCTTCGGCGGCACCCTCGACCAGCCCCTCAGGCGCCTCCAGCACTACCTCGAAGTCTGGGCCGCCGAACACGAAACCCTCTTCGGCGACCGATTCGAGCTCCCCGACCCCCGCGCTCTCCTGGCTGGCGAGGTCGAACTCCCCCCACGCATCGTACATTCCTCGCCCCGCGCCAACTCCGCCAACTCCTGCGTCGGCTGTTGTGCCGACTAAATCCGCCTCCCAACCCCAATTACGCATGCCTTCGTCCGACTACGCCGACTGGAAAGCCCCCAAAGCCGACGAAGCCCTCCTCGTCTGGCCCCCACCAGCCGATCTCCCCGCGCTAATCTCGTCCCAACTCCGCTCCCTCTCCACTCAACCCGCCTTCCTCGCCGGCGTTGCTCTCTCCGAAGTTCGCCACAGCGCCCGAGCCTTTCTTGGCCACACTGACAACGCCCCCCTCATCGCCACCGGCCACCAAACCGGGCTACACCACCCCGGCGTCTGGATCAAAAACGTCATCATCCACCACCTCGCTCTCGCCACCTCCGGCCGAGCCGTCCACCTCGCCGTCGACACCGACCAGCCCAAGCACCTCTTCCTCCGCTTCCCCACCTCCCTCGACGGCTCGACTCCCCCCGTCTCCCTCCCCCTCACCGACGACCCCGACCTCACCTCCGCCCCCTGGACCGGCCGCCTCTCCGCCCCCTCCCCCGCCCACGCCACCCAACTCCAGCGCCGCTTCACTTCTGCCGCCGCCACATACCCCTTTACCCCCCTCGCATCCCGATTCCTCTCCACGCTCCGCCGCTCAAGCCTCGAGGAAGGCGTCCTCCCCCCCGTCTTTGTCTCCGCCCTCCACGAGCTCGACTGGCACCTCGGCTTGCGTTACGACGCCCTCCTCGCCTCGCCCCTTTGGGAATACGAGGGATTCCTCCTCCTCTGCGTCGAACTCATGACCCGCGCCCCCGAGTACGCCAAGCACTACAACCAAGCCCTCGCCCAATACCGCCGCTTCGAGGGAATCACCACCCCCGGCCGCCCCATGCCCGACCTCGGCACGACCCCCGACTCCGTCGAGCTGCCCCTCTGGCTCGACGACCACTCCCTCGGCCACCGCTCGCGTCTCACCGTTTACCGAACCCCCGAAGGCTGGTCTCTCACCGTCGCCGGCGAGAGTTTCACCCCCCGACCCTTGGGTGGCTATGAAACCGCCACCGACCTCCGCGCCTTCCTTCGCCGCCACAACCGTCGCCTCGCCCCCCGCGCCCTCACCCTCACCACCTTTATGCGCCTCGTCGTCGCCGACGTCTTCGTCCACGGCATCGGCGGCGGCCGCTACGACCAGGTCACCGACCTCACCCTCGCCTCGTTCTTTCAAGTCCAGCCCCCCAAGTTCATCGTCGCCACGGGTACCCTGTTATTCCCCGGAGCTGCCCGTCGCACCCGCTCGTGCGTCGAGTGTGTCCGCCAAGAGGGCCACCGCCTCAATCACAACTTCCTCGGCCCCGCCAAAAAACGCCACCTCGACGCGATCGCCGCCGCACCGCGCCACAGCCCCGCCCGCACAGCCGCATTCCTCCTCATGCACTCGGAACTCGACGTCGCACGCCAACGCGCACCCTCCCTCGCCGATTGGGCATCCCGCCTCTCCCAAGCCACCCTCGACGCCGAACTCGACGCCGTCCTCTTCGACCGCGAACTCTTCTACGCACTCCAGCCCGAATCCCGCCTCCACGCCTGGATGGAGTCTCTCTCCGCCCTCCTCCGAACCTGACCAACCCTAACCCCCCCCTAAATCCCTCCCGCACCTCAACCCTGATCCCCGATCCTCAGCCCTCACCCACCACGTCCGTCGCGGTCTTCCGAGCCATCGCTTTCTCGCTCACCGTCCGCAGCTCGCTCACCAACCCCGTCCAGCTCGCCACTTTCAGCGTCACGTACGTCAGGTCAATCTGCCACCATTTCAATCCGTGCCTCGACGAAGCCGGAAACGCATGGTGGTTGTTGTGCCACGACTCTCCCAGCGAAACCACCGACAAGAGCGCATTGTTCCGAGACTCGTCCCCCGTCCGGAAGTCCTTCGCGCCCCACAAGTGACAAACAGAGTTGATCGACCACGTCACGTGCTGCTGCAAAAACAGCCGCACCAATCCACCCCACAAAAACCCCGTCCAAACCCCCCACCAATCACCCCGAATCAGACCCACCGCCACAGCCGGAATCGCCAGCCCGAGCAACACCCACAAAAAGTAGAATCGGCTCATCATCACCACACCCCGGTCACGCAGCAGGTCTGGCGTCAACTTGAAGTAATTCTCCGGAGAGTGCGACAGCATCCACCCAATGTGCGCGTGCCAAAATCCCAGCAGCACACCCTTCACCCCGCCGCCATGGTGGTGCGGCGAGTGCGGGTCGTTCTCGTCGTCCGAGTTCTGGTGGTGCCGCCGGTGCGACGCCGCCCAAAACAAGATCGGCCCTTGGCTCGCCATCGATCCCGCAACCCCCAGATACCACTTAAACGCACCCACGCACTCAAAGCTCTTGTGCGTGAAATACCGGTGAAACCCCGCCGTGATCCCCATCGACGTCAAAAGGTACATCGCCGCCGCAACACTCAGCTCCGCCCATCCGATCGCCGTACCCCACCACACGTATCCCGCCAACAGTACGCCTAGCGCCGGCAGGGCAACGGTTACGCCCGCCACCCATCGCTCCAGCGTCTCCGCGTGAGAATCGTGGTCAATCTTCTTAGACAACTTCCCCCCAACCGGGGCGACCGGACCCACTTGGAGTGGTACTTCAATCATCACTGGCTTGGCGGCGCGTTCAGCAACTTTCATCCTTGAAAACTCGATCTGTCGGCAGACGTTCAATTTTTAGCGGGGCTTCGAACCAGTGACCTACTCGGTCCGCCCAAACCTGTCGTCCGATTCACACCGGCGACGGCTATGGGTCGTTTGGTGACTCATATTAAGTCACCTCACCTCCCACCACACATTAGAAACCGAAACAATTCTCCTGAACGTTCGGGTGCAATCCCCCTCCCCTTCAGATTACCCTCCCACCCCATGGAAACCCCTTGGATCGACATCCTCAACGCCGCAGCAGCCGTCGCCACCGCCGCCGGTGTTATGATCGCCGTCTGGCAGATCAAACTTCAGATCAAACAACAAGTTACAGACTTCGAAGACGACCTCGACCGTGAATATCGCGAAATTGCACTTGCCCTCCCGATCGAAGCGCTCCTCGGCGAACCCCTCCCCTCCGAAAAACAGCAACTCGCACTCGAACAGTTCCACCGATACTTCGATCTCGCCAACCAGCAGGTCTTCCTCCGCCAAACCAACCGCATCACCGACGCCCGATGGGGCATCTGGATGGACGAGATGCAGATCAACCTTGCCAAGCCCGCCTTCGGCGTCGCCTGGGGAGAAATCAAAACCCGCGCGCCCGGAGAGTTCATCCTTTTCCGACGACTCGAATCCACCGCTTTCGATACCGACCCGCGCGAGTGGTGAACCGTTCTGTCCAACACCTCGCGTCACACCCTGCTTTCGTCCGAAAAAACATCGCCCGACGCATTGACTTGCGCCAACTGTCAATACACTTCTACGGTACTTTTTCAAGACACACTCTTTAGAGGCCGGGGACAACGCCTCGGTAACACACGATGTCGATGACGGTCGATCCGCGTTCCTCAGCCGCGGACCTCTCCGCCCCCAGCAACGATTCCTCCCTGCCGGCTTCACCGCCACGCAGGAAGTGGACCACCGAAGACTCAGCCAAAGTCTACGGAATCCGTGACTGGGGACAGGGATACTTCTCCGTCAACCCCGCAGGCAACGTCGCCGTGCACCCGGCCCAAAGCCCCGACAACTCCATAGACCTCAAAAAACTCGTCGACGAACTTCGCGAACGTGACATCGGTCTGCCGGTCCTTATTCGGTTCACCGACATCCTCCGGCACCGCGTCGGCAAAATCGCCGAGGCGTTCTCCAAAGCCATCGCCGACCACGATTTCCACGGCAAATACCGCTGCGTATACCCCATCAAGGTCAACCAGCAACGCCACGTCGTCGAAGAAATCCTCTCCTTCGGACGCGAGTACGGCTTCGGACTCGAAGCCGGCAGCAAACCCGAACTCCTCGCCGTCATGGCCATCGTCGACGACGACCACACACCCATCATCTGCAACGGCTTCAAGGACGACGAGTTCATCGAAGCCGTCATCCTCGCCACCAAAATCGGCAAGAACATCATCCCCGTCGTCGAAAAGTTCTCCGAGCTCGAACTCATCGTCAAGTACGCCAAGCTCCACAACGTCAAACCCTCCATCGGCGTCCGCGTCAAGCTCGCAGCCCGCGGCGCAGGTCGCTGGGAACAGTCCGGCGGCGTCCGCAGCAAGTTCGGCCTCTTCGTCTCCGAAGTTCTCGACGCCCTCGACTACCTCCGCTCTCAGGGAATGGGCGACTGCCTCAACCTCCTGCACTTCCACCTCGGCTCGCAGATCAACAACATCCGCAACATCAAGTCCGCCATCATCGAGCTCACCCGCGTCTACACCGAACTGCAGCGCCATGGCGCGGGCCTCAAGTACATCGACGTCGGCGGCGGCCTGGGCGTCGATTACGACGGATCCAAAACCAACTTCGAATCCTCCATCAACTACGGACTCCAGGAATACGCCAACGACGTCGTCTTCCACGTCAAGGAAATCTGCGACGAAGCCGGCGTCGAACACCCCACCATCATCTCCGAGTCCGGCCGGGCCATGGTCGCCTACCACAGCGTTCTGGTTTTCAACGTTCTGGGATGGTCCGGCTTCAACCGATTTGAACTCCCCGCAGTCCTCTCCGCCGAACAACGCAAAGACCTCCCCGGCCCCGTCATCAACCTCTTCGACGCATTCAAAGACCTCACCGAAGCCAACTACGTCGAGTACTACCACGACGCCCAAATCGCCCGCGACTCCGTCCTGAACCTCTTCAACCTTGGATACTGCTCCCTCGAACAGCGCGCACTTGCGGAAAAGCTGTATTGGGGCATCTGCGCCAAATGTCTGAACATTGTCCGAAAGCTGGAGTTCGTCCCCGAAGAGTTCGAAGGTCTCGAGGCACAGCTTTCCGACACCTACTTCTGCAACTATTCGATCTTCCAATCCATGCCCGACGCCTGGGCCATTGATCAGCTCTTCCCGATCATGCCGATTCACAAACTTGCGGAGGAGCCCACCTGCCGCGGAATCTTGGCTGACATCACCTGCGACTCCGACGGCAAGGTCGATAGGTTCATTGACCGCCGTGACGTAAAACACACGCTCGAGCTCCACCCCTATGACGGCAACGATTACTTCCTTGCTGCGTTCCTCGTCGGGGCATACCAAGAAATCCTCGGCGACCTCCACAATTTGTTGGGTGATACCAACGCCGTGCACGTGAGAGTGGACGAGAAGGGCAACTTCTCGATCGACGAAGTTGTCGAGGGTGACACGGTCCGCGAAGTGCTGCAATACGTGCAATTTTCCGCTGACGACCTCAAGCGTCAGATGCGGAAGACTGTCGAAAAAGCGCTCCGCGAAGGCAAGCTCACCGTCGACGAGTCCCGCGTGCTTCTGCGGTTCTACGACAATGGTCTCGAAGGTTACACGTATCTTGAGTAATCGATCCGTTTCCCCCCCCAACTGGTGGCGGGTGGGTGAGGCCGGTTAGATTCGAGGGGATAAATAGAACCGCTGCCGCGTTGCTTTTTTTCGCAACTCTTTCCCCCCTCGCGAGTTGCACCGTCTTTCGCGGCACGACCAAAACGCTCAACTTTGTCAGCACACCCGAACATGTAAAGGTCGTCAAAGGGCGGGAGTCCGAACCCAATGAATCACCGTTCTCCGTCGAGCTGAAGAGGAAAGACGTCTACTACATGACGGCGGCTGCGGACGGATAGCACGCGCAAGAAATCGAACCTTAAGGGCGGATCGACCTCGTGGCCGCTCTCCCGGTCGTCTTACCTTTTGGCGAAGTCGGCGCATTGATCGACGCCAACTCCGGAGCGAACTGGTAGTTGACCCAGACGATCCATATTGATTTGATGGAACTTGCGACAACCCGCCCGGTCTACCCCGGGGGAAACCCGGTTGTCTTCAAAGATTGGCGCGGTCATCTCGATACACCACTAGAATTCCAAACCGTGCTCAACGCCGAGCTCGCCGCCATTAAGGCGTCGCGACTCAAGAATGACAAACGCCCGACCGAACGGGGATGGGGTCAGTAATGAAGATCGCACTTACCTCACGTCGTTGCGGATTTACCCTGGTCGAACTTCTGGTTCTCCTCGGGATATTGCTGGTCATTGGATCGATCTTCCTGCCATACGTCACTTGGCTGCGGGAGTCGAACAGCCGACTGGTCTGTGCGGATCACCTGCGGCAGATCAACGGGGCGCTCAAGAGTTACGCGGGGGAGAACCGGGGCGCGTTTCCAAGGACCACTTACGACGAAGCCAACAACCCCAATGGCTGGACTGCGTTTACCGGCCCGGATTCCCCCGACCCGTTTTTGGACGGGTCGGCGGTCAAGCCGAACGACGTGACGGCGAGTTTGTTTCTTCTTATTCGCACGGGCAAGCTCGAGTCTGCCGGCGTGTTTGTCTGTCCGTCGACCGACGACCGCAGAGACATTTTGGCGGGTGAGCGTGGTCAGGTCGTCGAGCCGATGTCGCGGTCGAACTTCAGGTCGGCTGACAATTTGAGTTA
>JBBRUM010000089.1:0-10306 GCA_038247815.1 Tepidisphaerales bacterium
AGGCAGCGAATGAGGCGGGTGACCGGCTGAGGAATTGGCCAGTCTGAACGGCAGCCGGTAGAGAAATGCCATCGACCCGCCACGCTACTCGTCGCAACTTCAAACCCACCTCCCCGGCCTGCCAGTGAGCGAGATCGATCCATGGCTCCGGGACAGGTGGAAGACTGCACATGCCGACACCAAGTGATCGCCGGGTACAGTTCACGCATCGTTCTGGGCGAACGTGGACTTTCCCCGTCGATTGCCCGCATCATCTCAACGAGGAGCACCGCATCCAACCCCCGCCGTAGCACCAGCACATGATGACCTCCGCCATGAGCTCGCGCTTGACGGGTGGCGATCGTCAGGCTGCGGTGGCAACCCCGCCCATCGCCGCGGCTGCGCCTGCGGCCATGGAACCGACAACCCTCGCCTCGACAAACCCAGTTCCCGCCCCGGAGCACAAGTCCACCACCCACGCCAGCCGCTGCCTCCCGGCGAAGGACCACGACATCGCCATCCCACGCCCCCGGCACAACGCTGGCAGCGACAAACCCGACTACGGCTGCTCGTCGACAATTGGCTGCCGCTTGAGAACCCCTTGAATCCATACGAGAAAAAATGCCTGGCCAGACTCCTGCACCGCCAGGAGTAGTTCATCTATTGCCCTCGGAGTTCACAACGCAAGGAGACCGGCCCGAGAGAGCCGGCCCCTTTGTGTTGGAGGGGAGCAGGGGGGCGACTTCCGCGCAACGCGACTTCGTGCACCGGCGCGGTGTGCCCGCGGTCGGGGTGAGCGCTGGGGAGGGTGGAGGGCGCTAGGCGGCGACCGATCCGAGCTCCGGCGGGCGAGTCGGCGCGGCGAGAAAATTCGTGATCGCCTGTATGTCCTTGGGCGTGAGCATTCGCTCCACCGTCATGAGCAGCGACGACACGAGCGCCGCCCGGAGCACCGCTTCGCCGTCGCCCTCGCCGTGCCGCATGAGCTGGTAGTTGACCATGGTGTTGAGCATGATCCACTCGCTCTTGGTCTCGATGTAGACTATCGCCAGCGACTCGACCATCTGGTCGGCGTCGGAGATGTCCTGGAGTGATTTGAGGATGTGTTCGCGGCGGCCCACGACGTGGGCGATGCAGGCTTCGCGGCCGGCTTGATCCGTGCCGTTCCACTCGGTGGCGGTTTGCCTCCACTGTTCGAGAATGGCGGGATCGAGGATGACGTTCTTAATTTCTTCTATGGTCATGGTCGTTAACTCCAATGCGTGAAAGACTCGAAAAATACAACGCGACGCTACCCCCGCGTGAACGGTCATGCGACCATCAGCAACGCCCCGCCCTCCGACGAACACCGCAGCTCGCTGAACCACCTGAGGTTGATCAGCCCCGCGCACTCACTTCGAACGACACGGGTCGCCAGCTCAGGGTTTACATGCTCCCCGAAGCGCTTGTCGAACCGCATCGCCTCCGACCGAACACACGCGACGATTTGACCGTCGCGCTTCGACACGACCACCGAGATGTCCGCCGCCGAGTCCAGTGAGCGGAGCGACTCCGACAGCCACCGGATCGTCAGCGCGATGCGAAGTCGCGGATGTTCGGCTGCGCGGAAACCGGCGAGCGCCTTGACGACGGCACCGTGGGTCGTGGCGTCCTCGGTGGTCGAGCGGGAGTGGAAGCTCTCGGACTCGCCGGCCGCCGCCGAGAACAGCATCGCCGTCGCCGACGAGGCCGATTCGCCCCACACCCCGGAATCGTCGGACCCGAGGAGCAGGGCATTGTCCAGCGCCAGCCGCCGCCTCTCCGGAGAGGTCAGTCGGATCAGTCGCCCCGTCGCTCCCGGCGCACGCCCCAGCGACGCCGCAGCCAGCAGCAAGCCGTCAGACACTGCTTTCCGCACGGCGTCGTCAATCAAGTCACCGGGGTCGGCCGGAATCGAAAGCAGCGCGCGGACCTCATCCGACGGAAGGTCGATTTCCGTGTCGTCCGAGTAGGCGTGCAGGTACTTTGCGAGCTGGTTGGCGACAAACACGACAGCTGTGGTGCGCGCCAGCGCTGCCGCACCCGGTTCCCCCGAATCGGTATCGGCCGCGTTAGACGACTCGGCAGGGCGGGAGAGCATTTGAGGCGCGTGGTGGTAGCGAATTGCCTCCACGATCGTCGACGGAAGCCCCCAGCGGGCTGCCACATGCGCCCCGATGGCGGCGTGGTCCGCGCCGAGGATCCGGCGTTCGCGGCCGAGTCGACTTTCGTCGCCGGGTCCGGGAATGCTCAGCGCCGCCGCCTCGTCGCTCCGCGTTCGCAGGATCACCAGCTTGCCCAGGTCGTGTAACAGCCCCACCGTCGAGCAGTAACCCCTGTCCACCTTGAAACGCCGGGCCATCACCTCGGCGACGTGCGACACCACCAGGGCGTGGGTCCAAAGTTCCTCCGCCTCCGGCGAGGACATCGCGGGCCCGACCAGCTTGTCCAGCCTCAGGCGCAGAATCTGCGCCCTAACCGCCGAGTACCCCACGAACGACACCGCGTGCGCCACCGACGAGATCGGCTGGGCCGGACTGAATGCAGCCGAGTTGGCCAGCCGAAGGAGCGCGGCCGTCAGCGACGCATCCCGGGCAATCATCGTCGCGATAGATCGCGCGGAGCTGGTGTGGGAGTTGAGCTCCCTGAGAATGGACAGGACGACCTCCGGGATGGGCGGGATGAGCTCGATGGATCGCCTGATCCGCCCCTCGAGGAGTTCGATCCCGAGTGGCTCGAGCGATCGCGAGATGAACCGCGCGACCGGCGCAACCGCCACGCCGCGCGCCCGCGGGGTCCGCGCTCCGTCCCCGCCGTCCTCACCTGCCCGAACCGTCACCCCAGCCGACGCCGCCCGGGGCGACCACCCCTGGAGAAGACGATCGATGATGTTCCGAAGGGTTTGCATGGATGACTGTTTGCCGATGATGCTCGGGGCCGGTTGCTTGTGTTGGTCGTCGGCTCGGGCGGTTCTTTACCCGCCGGCGATTTGGACGGCGTTCATGTTGAGGTCTCTGGAGAGGTCCTCCGCCTTGGCGACGTTGGCATCCAGTTCTCCCGCGGTCCGCCGCGAACTCTCGACGATCTCCCGCGTCACCTCGCCAAACTTAGCGATAGTTGCCCCGACCGCGCCGACCTTTTTGATCCCCTCGTCAACACGACCCCGCGTGTTGGACACCAGTTCCCCCGACGCGTCGGACACCTGCCGCAACTGCCTCAGCAGTGTGTGCACCGTCGAAGCCAGCGTGCTGGTCCGGTCCGACAGCGTCCGCACCTCTTGGGCAACGACCTTGAACGCCGCCGACCGCTCGTCCGACGCCCTGGCTGCCTCGATCGCCGCGTTGAGCGACAACAATCTGGTCTGCGTCGCAATCGTACGCACATTGTCGATGACCGCGCCGATCTTCTCGACATGCTCGCGGACTTCAACGACGCTCTTCTCCGTCGAGTTCAGCGCGCCGCTTACCGACTCGATCGACGCCATTGCGTCGCGGAACAACAGTCCTCCGCTTTCAGCGTTCGACGCCGCGGCTTCGGCGCCGTCGGCGTTGCGGCGTGTTGCGGCGGCGAGATCCACCATGGACCCCGAGAGTCCCGAAACTCCAATGGCGATGGTCATAAGCGACTCGGCAGCGGCCCCGTAATCGACTTTTGCCGCTTCCGGAACCGCTGCGGGCGGTTCAGCGGTGACTGGTGTTTCTCCGTCCGCCCCGGCTTCAGGCAACTCGGGTAATGATTCAAGCGTCGAGTTTAAAGACATTGAAGGTTCTCCAAGTACACCATGACGCACACAACTCCATGGACGATCATTTGTTATGTGTCAGCTCTCCCTCATCTATCGACTTCTCAGGAACCTCACCTTTAGAAGTTGAAGTGCGGTAAAATATTTTGTTCAGGTGCGCCACTTTCAATTGATTCATTTGCCTATAACGCCCGATTCTGACATTGCTTAGTAAGCCGAGGAACGGTCTCGGTCGCGTGGTCGGCGATTTTTCTTACAGAATGGAAGGTATCCCATGGGATACGAGTCCCACGACAGTTCGGAGTGTGGCCTGGAGGCCCAATCCCTGTCGTTCAACGGCGAATTTCACGCGCCGAAGGCCGAACTCGGCTGGGCGGAGTGGCCGACGGGTGTCGCCACGGCGTACAGCTCGATGAAGCAACTTGGTGAGTTCTACCGCGACGGCGAGAACAACCCGCAAGCGCCCGCGTGGCGAGAGACGACCAGCGAGATCAAGTGGCCTCCCCGTCAACATTTGGATTGCAGCCGCCCCGAGATGACCTTCAATCGCATCGAAGGTCGTCGCACGATCCGCCCGATTCGGAAGGCCGCCTGAAGTCAAGCATGGGGCGAGGCGATTACTGCCCAACCCACGCAAGTCAATTCTTCAAAGAATGCCCGAAAGGAAGCGATCGTGAACACAGTCAATCCAGTCAAGCCCCTCGCAGGTCAGTTCGTACCCCCTGAAATCATCGACGGCGTCGCCCTTATGAACCGCAGCCAGGCGGACTCCTGCGACTTCGGGGTCATCAAGGTCGACGACTCGGGAAAGATCCTGCTCTACAACCGCTACGAAGCCGAGCTCGCCGATGTCACCCCCGCAGTCGCCGAAGGCCGCAGCTTCTTCACCGAAATCGCGCCCTGCACGAACAACGCGCTCTTCTTCGGGCAGTTTAAGAAAGGCGTCGCTGAAGGCGACCTCAACATGCTTTTCTCCTACACCTTTACCTACAAAATGCGACCCACCAAAGTCAAGGTTCAGTTGTTCCGGGACCCGGACTCGAAGACGAACTGGGTGTTCGTGCAGAAGTCGTAGTCAGCGAGTTAACCCGACTTCGGAGCACGGGTCGTCATCGCGTGTCGGCGGCGGGCGGTTCTTCGGGCGACCACTGAGAACCCCACCGCTCCACTGCCCCGACGACTCCCTCGTGTGAACCGGCGAGGGCGTCCCCGATCGAAGAAAAAAAGGGTGATGAACCTCGCCAACGTCGCCCAGAGCAACACTTTTGGACCGAAGGATCGACCATGAATCTGATTGCAGCCAGTTCGTCGAGAACCGCCCGCCGGGCCAGCGCCGGGTCCGCCAACCACCTCGCGCTATCGTCGGACTCCAAAGTCCTTCCCGAGGACATTGAGCGCCTGGCGGGGTTGGAGCGCCCGCGCGTCATACTCTCTGCCGGGGCTCGACGCGCGATGCGGCGAAGTCGAGCCACCCTCGCGGAGCTCCGCGCGGGCGGCGCAGCCGTCTATGGCGTCACCACCGGTTTCGGCCCGTTCGTCAGATACGCCGCCACCAGGCCGGGGAGCGAAACGCACGGGCTTGGCCTGATCAGTCACCTCTGCGCCGGTTTCGGCGAGCCCGCAGCCGCCGAGGTCGTCCGCGGCACGATGATCGTCCGCGCCCGAGCAATCGCCGCCGGACACTCAGGAGTTTCGATCCAAACACTCCAAGCCTACCTCGCGCTCCTCAGCCATGGCATCGTGCCCGAAATCCCTGAACTCGGTTCCGTCGGGGCCAGTGGCGACCTCATCCCACTTGCCTTTGCCGCCCGCACACTTCGCGGCTTGGGCACGGTGCGAATGGACGGAAAGAGGATGTCCGCGTCGGCTGCACTGAAGCGCGCCGGCCTGCCTCGACTCAAGCCGCCCTCCCGTGACGTGCTCGGTTTGGTCAACGGAACAAGCTTCATGACGTCATACGCCGCGCTGGCGCTTTGCCGCGCCGAGCGACTGCTCGAAACCGCCGAGCGTCTTACGGGGTGGGCGTATCAACTTCTTGGCTGCCGCGCTCAGGCGCTAGACCCCAGGCTGCACCGGGCCCGCGGACACGTCGGGCAGGTCGTCAGCGCCCGTCGTATCTTGGACCAAGCGGAGTCGGACCCTCAGCAGCCGGCCTTCGAGGACCCCTCCCGACCCCTCCAAGAGGTCTACTCGTTGCGGTGCGCGCCCCAGTTTCTCGGCGCCTGCCGCGACCAAATTATGCACGCACGACAGCTGATCGAGCGCGAAATCAACGGCGTCAACGACAACCCCCTGATCTTTGGCAACTCCGCCGAAGCGCCCGCGGCCGCCCTGCACGGGGGCAACTTTCAGGGCCAGCAAATCGCCTTTGCCGCCGACACACTCAACTCCGCCGTCACCCAGATCGCCGTTCTTGCCGAACGGCAGATCGACGTCATCCTCTCCCCGACCCACAACGGCGGAGCTCCGCTTCTCCTGGCGTGGGAACCAGGCCCCTGCTCCGGGATGGCCGGCGCCCAGATCACCGCCACCGCGCTCGTAGCCGACATGCGCCACCACTGCCAACCCGCCGCCACCAGCTCCATACCCACCAACGGCGGGAACCAAGACGTCGTCTCCATGGGAACCAACGCGGCCCGCCACGCCTACCACCAAACTCCCCGACTCTCGGCAGTCCTCTCGGTCCTCGCCCTCTCCCTAGCGCGCCTGCGCGACCTCCGCGCCCAGCGCCGCGCCCCCGGCCGCCCCGGACCGTACCCCAACTGGCTACCCCCCACGCGGTCGTTTCGACACGATGTTCCCCTCCACAACGACATCCGCAAGCTCGCCGACACGCTGCTCGCCCCCACACCCAGCGCCTCCCTCTCCGCCAGCCGCTAACTCACCCCCGCCCGGTAACCCCACAGTCCCGCCGGCCCAAGGACAGGTAGTACCCCCGCTCGACCACCCACCCGTGGCCCCCGCTTCCCCCCACGCCACAAACACCCCACACCACCCCCTCTGCCGCAATCGGGGTCGGGAACCCGTGATCATCCGGCGGTGTTCGGATCCGATTGCGACGTAAAGCTCAAACCACCTGACGTTTGATGTGCCTAAAAACACACCTCGGCGGATCCGAACAGAACGCAGAGGGCAGCGCACGCGTGTTAGCCCGCCCACAGCGATCTAAAGTGAACGCTGGAATGCGATTGATCATCTCTATCCAGTGGTGGCAACCACTACGGTCTACAGCGTCGCCGTCTTTTACGCCGCTTCCAGTGGTCTTGGCGACTGCATCCTGGAGAGCCACCTCACACGACGGAAGAAAAAGTCCGACCCCGCCAAATTGGCCCACCCGCGCAGGCGTTTTACCCCCATGGATTGAAGTCTTCTCAGAGGCGGCTTGGGTCCGATAGCCCGCCGCAAATCAAAATCTTTTGCCGCCCCGTGTCCAGCGATTGAAGCGCATCGTCCCTCCTGGTCTAGGCGGCGCAACGCTGCAAGCATCGACCTAAAACCTGATCCGCGACTGATTACCGGAACCTGACTGATGTGTGTCTTTGCCTTATCAAGGAACGAAAAACGGCCCTTCATTTTCCCGTTGAATGCACCATAATTTTCCCTCTTCCGGTGCACCGTAACTTCCGATCTGTGGTGAGCCAGCGGAGGCGTAATGGACGCCGGCCAGCGACGGCAGGTCATCAACTTTAGGAAAGGAGTGTCACATGGGCTACGAGTCCCAAGACACCGGCGAAAGCGGGCTGGCAGCACAGCTCAGTTCCCTCTATGGGGAGCGCGAGTTCCTCCAGCGTGAAATCGGCGCCTCGGACGCCACGGAAGTCGTCAACATGGTCAAGAGCATGGAAGCCCAGCTCAAGGCCTTTTATGAGGAGCAAGTCACGGGCACCCGTGACAACTCGGGCGGTAGCCCGGTCGAAGAGATCCTCAGTCTTCGCCAGCAGTTCAGCGACTGCGGCCGGCCCGAGATCACCTTCGAAGCCGCGGACGGTCGTCGCCTTCTCCGTGCTACCTGGAAGGCCGCGTAGGCGCACTTCAGTTTCAAACACTTCATCACACTCAAACCCAACCCTACTTAAGGAGTCAGATCATGAGCACTGGAATTGCAGTAAAGCCCCTGGCCGGTCAGTTCGCCCCCCCCGAAGTCCTCGAACGCATCAGCCAGCTGACCCGTTCGCAGGTCGACGGCTTCGACTTCGGTTTCGTGAAGGTTGACGACACCGGGAAGATTCTCCTCTACAACCGCTACGAGGGCGAAATGGGTGGCAACAACGCCGCCATCTGTGAAGGCAAGAACTTCTTCACCGAAGTCGCCCCCTGCACCAACAACGCCCTGTTCTTTGGACAGTTCAAGAAGGGTATCGCGGCGGGCAACCTCAACATGCTCTTCCCCTACACCTTCACCTACAAACTCAAGCCGACCAACGTCAAGGTCCAGATGTTCCGCGACCCGGAGACCAAGACCAACGTCGTGCTCGTCAAGACGACGTAGGCCTTTCAAGGCGCACACGCTTGTCCAGCCCTCCGCCGCCGAAAGGCTGCGGGGGACTTTTGACCAACGTCTGGCGTACCCATGGACGGGTACGCGGTACACCCTTCGCCCACAACCCGAACGCCAGGCCGTCAAATGCCCACTCGATGGAACGAGATTCTCCACACCCGCCTGCGAGGCTCACCCTATCCGATTTTCAGCTTCGGTGACCGGATCATCCCTGCCGCTTCCGTCTGGACCGGCTCGCGCGAATGGGTCAACGCTTTTCGATCCGCCGGTCTCGTTCCGGGCGACCGCATCGCTATCGCCCTTCCGCCCTCGCCGGAGTTTCTCGCCGCGCTTGTCGCGGCGATTTGGGAGGGCTTGGCCATCGCCCCCGTCGATCCGCGCACCGCGCCGGACATGGCCGTACTCAACGCCGACGCAAGGCTTGTCGTCTCGCACACTCCCTCCCGGTTTTCCTGGGTTCCCACCGGCACGACCTCGCCCCCCGACGCGTCCCGACTTCCCGAACTCCGATCCTCGCGCACCGGCCCGGAACCGCTCATCCGCTTCCTCCTGCGCACCAGCGGTACGACGGGCGGCGCCCGCACCGTCGCGCTCTCCGATGGCGGCGTGCTCTCGGTTATCGAATCCCACCTGCCACTGCTCGACCTGCGGGACGGCGTCGTGGTCTCGGTTCTCCCGTGGCATCACAGTTTTGGCTTGGTCCTCGATCTGCTCGCCTCGATTTTCGCCGGCGCGATCATCCATCGCGACCCCCACGCCGGCCGCAATCCCCACGCCCTGGCCGCTCTCCTCCGAGACACCGGCGCCACCCACGTCAACACCGTCCCCCGCACGATCTCGCTCCTGCTCTCCACCGACGCCGGCCTACCCGCCCTTCAGTCGCTCCGCGGCGGAACCGTCGGCGGCGCACCGGTCTCCGCCTTGCTCGCCTCCAAACTCGCCACCACCCGACTGCGCGCCGGTTACGGACAAACCGAAGCCTCTCCGGGGATCGCCCTCGGAAAGCCTGGCCAGTGGACCCGCGGCCATCTCGGTACCCCCGTCGCCTGCGAAACCAAGCTCACGCCCGAGGGCACTCTGGCTTTCAGGGGCAATAACGCCTGCCTCGGCTATTTCTCCGGGGAAGACGGTCTGATCCTCGAATCTCCAAACCGCTGGGTCGACACTCACGACTACGTTGAATTAGCGCCCGGGGGTATGATCTTCCAAGGCCGGTTCGACGACAACTTCAAACTCGCCAACGGCCGTCTCGTCGACGCCGCACTCCTCGAATCCAAGCTCTGCCGCTCTCTCCCCGGCGTCGATGAAGCCGCCGTTTTCACCGACGACGGCGAACGCCTCTACGTCGCACTCGCCTCCCACACTCACCCGGTCCCCTCCCACACCGAAGTGGCCGCCTGCCTCGGCCCGCTCGCCGCGTACCTTGCCGGCGTTTTCCCCGTCTCCGACCAAAACCAGTACCGCACCGCCAAAGGCGCCCTCGACCGAAAACAGCTCGCCCACGTTCCCCTCCAAGCCGCCTGATTCAACCACTCCCCGGAGTTCAAACATGAGCACACTCACCCTCCTGCGTTCAAACTCGCCCCCGCCCGCGGCAAAGTCCACCGGCCTGCCTGTGCTAAAAGAAACCGGGGTCGGAAACTACTTCGTCGCCAACTATCCCCCTTTCGGCTTCTGGAAGGCCGAGGCCACCCCCGAGCTGCACGCCGCCCTCAGCCGCCCACCCCGCCCCGGCGCCGAGCTGGGGCTTTACACCCACATCCCCTTCTGCCGGAAGCGCTGTCACTTCTGCTATTTCCGCGTCTACACAGACAAGAACGCGCAGGACATCCGCGGCTACATCAACGCCGTCCTCGCCGAGCTGGCCGATTACGCCACACGACCCGCGATCGCCGGCCGCAAGCCCACCTTCATCAATTTCGGCGGCGGCACACCCAGCTACCTCTCCGTCGATCAGCTCCGCGTGCTGACCGACGGCATGAAGCGCATCCTCCCGTGGGACAACGCCCGCGAGATCGCCATCGAAGGCGAACCGGGCACACTCAACGACCTCAAACTCGCCGCGATGC
>JBBRUM010000090.1:0-10300 GCA_038247815.1 Tepidisphaerales bacterium
CTTGAAACCCGTGTCGTGGCACTTGCGACAGCCCTCGCCCCGGCGGAACGGGCGGCCGGACTTCGCCGCCAGGCCCGCGTCGGCAAGCTCGGCGGGGGAGGGGAAGTAGTTCACGCAGCAGTCTGGGCAGACGGTGCGGGTGAGGCGCTGGGCGATGAGGCCGACGATCGCGGAGGACAGGAGGTAGGGTTCGACGCCCATGTCGATGAGGCGGGTGACGGCGCCGGCTGCGTCGTTGGTGTGAAGCGTGGCCAAGACGAGGTGGCCGGTGAGCGCGGCTTGGACGGCGACGCGGGCAGTTTCCTCGTCGCGAATTTCGCCGATCATGATGATGTCTGGGTCCTGGCGGAGGATGGAGCGCAAGGCGCGGGCGAAGGTCATTCCGATGGCGCTTTGGACCTGGATCTGGTTGACGAGCTCGAGCTGATACTCGACGGGGTCCTCGACAGTCATGATATTCAGTTCGGGGTTGCGGAGCAGGTCGAGGGCGGAGTAGAGCGTCGTGGTTTTTCCGCTGCCGGTGGGGCCGGTGACGAGGAACAGGCCGTGGGGCCGGTCGAGCATTCGGCGGACACCACCCAGCGCCGACACCCGCATGCCAAGGTCCTCGAGCTTTACGCGCAGGTTCTGCTTGTCGAGGATTCGGCAGACGAGCTTCTCGCCGAGTAGCGTGGGCATGGAGGAAACGCGGACGTCGATCTCGCGGCCCTCGGCGACGATGCGGATACGCCCCTCCTGCGGAAGTCGCTTCTCGGCGATGTCCATCTTGCCGATGACCTTGACGCGACTGGCGATCGCGGCGTGCATCCCGGCGGGCGGCTTCATCAGGTCGCGCAAGACGCCGTCGATGCGGTAGCGGATGCGGCAGGTCCTCTTCTCGGGCTCGATGTGGATGTCGGAGGCGCCGTCGCGGACGGCGGTGAGGAGCATGACGTTGACGAGGTTGACGATCGGACTTCCGGCGACAAGTCGGTCGAGGTCGGTGGTGGGGCCCTCGTCGACGGCTTCGCGTTCAACGACGTCGACCTCGGCTTGGGAGAGCGAGGTGAGGAACGAGTCGACGTTGACGTCGCCGCCGCGGTATTTGGCGATGTACTCGCGGATGTTGCCCTCGAGGGCGAGCACCGGTCGGATCCGGGAGCCGGCGAGCTGTCGGAGGCGGTCGAGTTTCGGCAGGCTCTGCGGCTCGGAGAGCGCCACGGTGAGCGTGTCGCGGACCTTGAACATCGGGAAGGCGCACAGTCGCAGCGCCTCCTCCTCGCCCACGAGACGAAACACCTCCGGGTCCATCAGCCCGTGTCGCAGGACGACACCGGGCAAGCCGAGGGTTTCCGAAAGCGCCTCGATCATCGACTGCTGCGTGATGATATCCTGGGCGACGAGCATCTCGCCGAGCATCGAGCCGTTGTTTTCTGCTCGGCCAGCGCCCGGGACAACTGCGCCTCGGTCAGCGCTCCGCGCTTCAGGAGCGACTCGCCCAACCTCGGTCGCCCCCGGGCGGGGGTGAGGGCGTGGGACGGCGCTCCGACGGGCGCGGGGGTGGGCGCAGGCGCGGGGTTCGGGTTTTCGGCGCGGTGTGCGTTCACAGAAAACTCCTGACGGCGGAGTTGGAGTCGGGGTGAAACTCGAGCGATTCGGCCGCGCCGGTCAGGTGCAGCGCCTCGATCACTGTTGCGGTGGTTCCGCAGACGCGGAGGGTCATCCCGGTGCGGGCGAGCACGTCGGCGGCGTCCAGGAGTGCCTCGATTCCGCGCGAGTCGAGGAACGCGACGGCTTCCATGTCGACGACCACGCGGCCCATCTCCTCGGTGGCGAGGGTTTGGACACGGTTGCGCAGGCGCTCGGCCCCGGTCGCCACCAGCGCTCCCGCCGGTCTAACGACCACCACCGCGCCGACCTTGTGTTCTGTGATGTCCTCCGCATGACTCCGTGTTCGTCAGCCTCTACGCCGCGCGACGTTCCGCCTGCCGTCCGCCGGGCACGGTCAGTGTGAACGTCGAGCCCTTGTCGAGCTCCGAGTGCAGGATGATGTCGCCGCCGTGCAACCGGGCGATCTCCTTTGAAAGCGCCAGCCCCAGCCCCGTTCCCGTGATCCCCGCGACGCGCGGATCGCTGCCGCGCACGAAGCGGTTGAAGAGTTTTGCCTGGTCTTCGGCGGAGATCCCCATGCCCGTGTCGGTTACGGTGACGGAAACGCCCCCACCCGCCGTTTCCCCGACAACGATCCTCACCTTCCCGCCGGCGGGGGTGTACTTCACGGCGTTTCCAACGATGTTGTGAATCGCCTGCGCGAGTTTCTCGCGGTCACCGACGAGGGTGGGAAGCTTGGGGGGCATTTCGACCTTCAGATCGATGCCGGCTTTGGCGGCGTGTTGGGAGTGGTCGGCCTCGATCTCGGCCATGAGGCGATCGAGTTTGACTTCCGAGCGGTTGAGCTTGAGCGAGCCCGCCTCGATCTCGGCGACGGCGAGCATCTCGGAGACGATGCGTTCGAGGCGTCGGACTTCGGTTTGCACCATGTTGACGTGGCCGGCGGCGAGCTCGGGGAGGGCCTCGGCGTCGCCGTCTGTGAGTTCCTCCAGGGCGAGGCGCATGTTGGTCAGCGGGGTGCGGAGTTCGTGGGTGGCTTGGGCGATGAAGAGGTTGCGGGAGGCGTCCGCGGTGCGCTGTTGCGTGACGTCTTCGATGATGATCAAGGCTGCGCCTTCGTCGTCCTTGCGGAGGGGTCGGCAGTGGACGCGAAGGACGGCTTCGCCGGTCGGGGTGGATTTCTTGATCTCGAGTGTGCGGCGGGGCATTCCGCCCTCGGCCATCGCGGCGCACAATTGCGCTGTTTCCTCGCCCGGAAGCAGGTCGATGAGTTCTCGGCCGAGCACCTTTTCGCGAGCGCCTCCGGTGAGCATCGCTGCCATGTTGTTCACGTGCCGCACCTTCCCGGCCCAGTCGACGATCATCACGCCGGTCGGAAGGATGTTCACCGCCTGCTCGAGGTCGCCCATACCCAGTGGCACAGCCAGCGACCCGTCGTCGCGGCGTACGTCGGACGTGGCAAGGGGCTCATCGGCACCCCGTCCGGGGGAACCGCCCCCCTCGGCGCGGAGCAGCAGGTCGTTCCACGCCATCGCCTCGGCGCCGCGCCGCTCGTCAATTCGCAACAGCGACCAGTCGCCCCCGCACTTTTCCGCGTCGCGCAGCGCCCCGCCGATCATGCCCAGCGTGTTCAGCGGACCCGCCGCCCTTCGAAACACGCCGAACAGCGCGATCGTCGCCACGAATGCTATCGCGCCGAGCGCGGTGAACGTTTGCCCGTCAATTGCAACCAGCGGCGCCTCGGCCCGCACCGTCAGCACCAGCGCGCCACGTCCCGGGATGTTCATCGACTGCAACACCGTGTCCGTACCACCCACCATCGCCTCATCCACAGCCGACGCGCTCCACTTCTCGGGGAGACGGGTCATCGAAATCCGCGACGGCTCGGAGTGCGCGATGATTTGTCCGTCGGGCAGGGAGATGGCGATCTCGCTCAACGCGCTCTCGCGGACCAGGTCCGGCAGCATTCGGCGGAGGGTGGAGAGTTCTCCGTCTTTGACGAGTTCGGTCGCGGCGGCGGCGAGTGTGCGGGCTGTCGCCGACGCGCGTTGCCGCGCCGATGCTTCCCCCTGCTCGCGGAGCGCACCGGCCACCACGATCCCCCCCGCCCCCAGCGTGCCGACCAGAACCGCCGCCGTCGCGATGAAAATCCACGCCACCAGTCCCCGCCCACTGACACGCCCCCCGCCAACGGCGAACACTCCCGCCTCGACCGGCTCGGTCGCCGAATCGTCCGGGCCGCCCGAACTGGCAAGGCTTTGGCTTCACGCAAACTACTTCGCCCCGTCCGCCGTTGAAGTTAACGCCTCCGACCCGATAAAGTTTGCCCCACCGGAACAATCCCCCCCAGCCGCCGTGGTGCCGGCCATCGTCCGGTAACCCACCGCGGTCCGCGACGTCGACTGCGACAACCTTGCCCCCCCTAAACCGAAGGTCTCCGAACGCCGATCCCATCGGCGGAGCGCCATGCGTAAAGTCCTTCTCGTCGACGACGAAGCCTACGTCACCACCGTCCTTTCCCGAAAGCTCGCGCCAATGTTCGACGCGGTTCTCACCGCCTCCGACGGCGAGGAAGCCTTCGACCTCGCCCGCCGCGAAGGCCCGATCCTCATCGTCTCGGATTACCAGATGCCCGGAACGGACGGCTTCGAGCTCGCTTGCAAACTCCGCGACAACCCACCCACGGCCGACACGCCCGTCATCCTCCTCACCGCCCGCGGGCACCTCCTCTCCGACGGGCAACTCGCCCAGACCGGCATCCGCCTCGTCCTCGCCAAACCGTTCTCCGTGCGCGAACTTACGCTGGCAATTCACGAAGTGCTCGGATCAACTGGATCCGCGGAGGTCGCAGCCGCATGAGTGACATCACCCACCCCACCCCCACCCCCGTTCACTGCGAGGCACGCTGCGTCGAGATCTTCTCCCACCTCCAGCCGCGCCTGTCAGCCGCCGGCGTCCAGGCACACCTCTTCTCAACCTCCGGCCTGCCGCTCTCCTCGCCCGCACCCTCACGGTCCACGTCGCCACCGTCAACATCGCAGACCACTGGCAACGCCGCCATCGTCCTACCCGCCTCGGGCGGACTTTCCAGCGTCTGGGTTCCCGTCGGCCGCGTGAAGACCGACGCATGGCTCCTCGCCCTCTGCCCCACGCCCGCCGCACGGATCCTCGCCCAGACTCTCCCCTTTCAGCTCACCGACGCCGAGCAGGTCCTCACGCTCACCGCCGCCACCTCCCAGTCCGGCGACCGCCTCGCCCACGTCTACGAGCAAATGCACGTCATGTTCGGATTGACGCGCCTGCTCGACGGCCAATCTGACGCGCACCAGGTCGTCGCTCAGGTGCTCGCGGCGATGCGCGGCGTCCTCGATATCGGCTATCTCGCCGTCCGCTTCGGCGACCACCCCCGACTCCGCGCCGAAGTCGCCGGCCGACTAATCCTCTCTGCCGAGCCGCCCCGGGTCGGGGGGCTCATGCAGTCCCTCGCGCCGGCGGCCGAGACGCTGCTGTGCTCCGGGCTTTCCCGCCTGCGCACACTACCACCAAACTTCGAGGGGATTCCCACCGAGATCGTCGTCGCCCCCGTTCGTTACGAGTCCAAAATGGTCGCGGTTCTCGTCGCCGGGGAGAAGCAGGGCACCGACCCCGCCGTCTCCTCGTTCGACACGCGCTTCCTCGCCGCATTTTCCGACCTCATCGGCGTCTTCAACGAAAACCTCTCCCGCCTCGCCGAGCAGCGGGCGCTGTTCATGGGCATGGTCCGTGCCCACACCGCCTCCATCGACGCCAAGCACCGCTACACCCGAGGCCACAGCGAACGCGTCTCCCTCCTCGCCGCAATGATGGCGGCGGCCATGGGCCTCCCAGAATCCGTCGTCCGAACCTACCGCCTCTCCGGCTTGCTCCACGACGTCGGCAAGATCGGCGTTCCCGAGGCCATTCTCTCCAAGCCTTCGAAGCTCTCCGACGAGGAGTTCGAGTTCATCAAACGCCACCCGACCACCGGCCACGAGATTCTGCGCGGCATCCCGGGCCTGGAGGACGCGCTCCCCGGCGTGCTCCACCACCACGAGCAGTTCGGCGGACGCGGCTACCCCGACGGCCTCGTCGGAGAAGCCATTCCCCTCATCGGCCGCGTGCTCGCCCTCTGCGACACGTTCGATGCCATGTCCTCCTCCCGCTCGTACCGCTCGGCCATGAGCCGCGAAACCGTCCTAGTCGAGATCATCAAGTGCGCCGGCCGGCAGTTCGACCCCGCCCTCGCCCCGACCTTCGTCGCCATGGACTTTTCCCCCTTCGACGCCCTCTTCGCCCAACACGGCGACGAGTCCGACACTCTCGCCGCCTGAAGCCTGTCCCCTATCTTTGCGCCACCAGGCTCCGCAACTTCCCCGCCACCCGCGCAATCCCCCCGTCCGAACTTCCCATCCCCACTTCTCCCAGCCGAACCCAATGCAACGGCGCCGGATCCGCCGGCACCCCCTCCACCACCGGCGCCTCCGCCAACCAAAGCACATATCGCACGTCAAAGTGCGCATGCTCCGGCTCGCCCCTTTTCGCGCTGGCCGGAATCGTGTGAATGTCGAAGTCCAACAGCTCCAGTGCCCCCGGTTCGACCCCGATACCCGTCTCCTCCAACAGCTCACGCGCCGCCGCCACCCTCGGGTCCGACTCGCCGGGCTCGAAATGCCCCCCCGGCTGAAGCAGCCGCCCCAACTTCGCGTGCTCCAACATCAGCACCCTCGCCTCGTCGCCCTCTGCCCCCTTCCCGACCACCACAAACACCGAAGCCGTCAAATGCCCCGCCCCCACCGGCGGCAAAAGCCCCCTGTCATTGGCAAACGGCCCCTCTTCCCGTGCGATAAGCTCCCCAAGCCGCAGCATGTGCCGACGTTCCACGTCGTCCGTAAAGACATAATGTTCAAGCATTAATCGGATCGGACTTGGGTCGAATGCCATGCTAAATCGTAGGGAGTGCACGCCATCTCCGCGGGCTACCTCGCGACTCATCCGCGAAACGGCAGGCGGGCTCCACCTATCTCTTGGCCTTGTAGTAATTGATCAGCCCGTTCGTACTCGAGTCGTGACTCTTTACCTCGCCCGCGCCCTCCAGCTCTGGCAGAATCGCCTTGGCCAGTTGTTTACCGAGCTCAACGCCCCACTGGTCGAAGCTGTTGATGTTCCAGATCACGCCCTGCGTGAAAATCTTGTGCTCGTACAGCGCGATCAGCCGGCCGAGGGTGCGCGGGTCGAGCTTCTTGAAGAGAATCGCGTTGCTCGGTTTGTTGCCTTGGAACACCTTCTGCGTCGCGAGTTCCGGCTTGATCGCGGGGGTCTCCTTCTTCACTTCGTCGAGTGTTTTCCCCTTCATCAGCGCCTCCGGCTGCGCGAAAAAGTTGCTCAGCAGGATCTTATGGTGCAAGCCGTTCTGCACCGGGTTGTGCGTGTCGACCGGCGCGATGAAGTCGCAAGGGATTAGCTTCGTCCCCTGGTGGATGAGCTGGTAAAACGCGTGTTGCCCGTTGGTGCCCGGTTCGCCCCAGACGATCGGACCTGTCGATGTTTCGCACGGCGTCCCGTCTCGCTGAACCGACTTCCCGTTGGACTCCATGTCCCCCTGCTGGAAGTACGCGGCGAACCGGTGCAAATACTGGTCGTACGGCAGAATCGCCAGCGTCTGAGCGCTCGGCGAGAAGAAGTTATTGTACCAAATTCCCACCAGTGCCAGGATCACCGGTAGGTTCTTCTCGTATGGCGCCGACACAAAGTGCTTGTCGATGTCGTGCCCGCCCTCGAGCAACTGCTCGAAATGGTCCCACCCGATAAACAGCGCAATCGGCAACCCGATCGCCGACCACAGCGAATACCGCCCGCCCACCCAGTCCCAAAACCCGAACATGTTTTTCGGATCGATCCCGAATTTCGTCACCTCGGCTGTGTTGGTCGACAGCGCCGCGAAGTGCTTGGCGATGTGTGCCGTGTCTTTCGCGTGGCGCAGGAACCACTCGCGGGCGCTCGCCGCGTTGGTCATCGTCTCCTGCGTCGTAAACGTCTTCGACGCCACCAAAAATAGCGTCGTCTCGGCCGACAACTTCTTCAGCGCCTCGGCGATATGCGTCCCGTCCACGTTCGACACGAAGTGCACACGGATCGGCCCGCCGAACGGCTTGAGCGCCTCTGTCGCCATCACCGGCCCGAGGTCCGAACCCCCGATCCCGATGTTCACCACATCCGTAATCGCCTTGCCCGTATACCCCTTGTGAGTTCCCGCCCGCACCGCGTCGGTAAACTCCTTCATGTGCAATAACACCGCGTTCACCTCGGGCATCACGTCCTTCCCATCCACCAAAATCGGCGTGTTTGACCGGTTACGCAGGGCTACGTGCAGCACCGCCCGGTCCTCCGTCACGTTGATCTTCTCCCCCGCGAACATCCGCTTGGCCATTCCAGTCACATCCGAGTGTTTCGCCAGGTCCAACAGCAGCTTCAGCGTCTCATCGGTAATCCGGTTCTTCGAGAAGTCGAGGAGAAAGTCCTCAAAGGTCAGATGAAACTTCGCGAACCGACTCGGATCCTGCGCAAACATGTCGCGCATGTGCAGGTTTGCAACCTCGCCGTAGTGGGTTTCCAAGGCTTTCCAAGCTGATGATGACGTGATGTTGGCCATATGGACGATGGTTTAACCGTGATCCGTCGGGCAAGCAACTGTAAACCCGCGACCACCGCTCGTTCCCGACCCCCATCTCAATCAACGCCTCAAACTCGCCACCCGAATCTGGTACCCTCCCGACACCAGAGGAGGCCCACATGCCCAGACGAATGGTTCCCGTCCAAGTCGTTGACGCCTTCACCTCCGTACCCTTCGCCGGGAACCCAGCCGGGGTCGTCCTCCTCCCCAACGACGACAACGCCCCCGACTCTTGGATGAAACACGTCGCAGCCGAAATGCGACACGCCGAAACCGCCTTCCTCAAACCCCGCCCCCACTCCACCCCCTCCCCCACCTCAGCCGACTACGACCTCCGCTGGTTCACCCCCGAACTCGAAGTCGATCTCTGCGGCCACGCCACCCTCGCCGCCGCTCATACCCTCTTCTCCTCCCACCCCCATCTCACCGAAGTCGCCTTCCACACCCGCTCCGGCCGCCTCGACTGCCGCCTGGCACCCAACACCGCCGCGGGCCGCATTGAAATGGACTTCCCAGCCCTCCCCCTGGAAACAATCGTCGCCCCCGACGGACTCCTCCAAGCCCTCCGCGTCCGCCCCGTCTCCGTCGGCCGAAGCAAATTCGACCTCCTCGTCGAACTCCGCACCGAACGCGAAGTCCGAGAGTGCAAACCCGACCTGCGCCAACTCATCGCCATCGAAACCCGCGGCGTCATCATCGCAGCCGCCCCCGCCCTCCAACCCTCCCGCGGCGGGGCGGGCATGTACGACGTCGTCTCCCGCTTCTTCGCCCCCCGCTGCGGCGTCGATGAAGACCCCGTCACCGGCAGCGCCCACTGCGTCATCGGCCCGACATTCGCCCCACGCCTCGGCAAGTCCGAACTCCGCTGCTACCAAGCCTCCCCCCGCGGCGGAATCGTCAACCTCCGCCTTTCACCCCACACCGTCACCCTCTCCGGCGACGCTATCACCACCCTCCAAGGCGAAATCCTCGCCTGGAAAAACTAACGACCCATCCCAACTCATTTCCCGCAAAATCCTCCCCGCACCATTCGCACGCACCATTCCCCGCCCCCCCTGCGCAGGGTCCGCATCTCGGCCCACCCAAAAATCACTGCCACGTAGGCTCGCAAACCTATCTTCCCCCCCCAACCCCAACTTCCTCGCCACGCCCTCATCTCCCCTCCCCACGATCCGCCAAGTGCGCCCTTCACCCCTCCCTCCCTACAGCGCGCGGCGTCTCTAATGCACCATCCGCGCTCCGTCCTACCCTGGCGCCCTCTATAAATCTCCGCTCCCCATTCACCCAGGCCGGCCGAGGTTCGTCGGCAGGATCAGCACCTCAACCCGGCGGTTCCGCGCCTTGCCCGCGTCGCTCGTATTCGGGGCCACCGGCCGCTGGTCGGCAAACCCAGTGATGCCCATCCGCGACGGCGACACGTTCTCATTAATCAGCGCCTGAGCGACCGTAATCCCACGGTGCGCCGACAGGTACCAGTTGTCCTTGTGCCCCTTGCGGATCGTCTCGGGGTTCTGAACCCGGGTGTTGTCCGTGTGCCCTGCGACCACGAACTCAAACCCCTTGGCTTGCTGGTTCAGGATCGCCGCGAACCGGCGGATCACGTCGCTGCCCTTAAGCGTAAGTGACGCGTCCCCCGAGGCGAAGGTCACGTCGGCTTTAAACCGCAAAATCCCCCGTTCAGAGTCAAACTCAAGGAGGTCGGGGTTGGCCGCTGCCAACTGTTTCAGCGCGTTGTCCAGCGGCGCAGGCAGCGCCGGTGCGCCCACCGGGCGACCGGCGATTTCCGCGTACTTGCGATTCAGTTCATCCAGCTGCCGCTGGAGCTCAGCGTTCTGCGACGATAGGTTGGCGATAATTTGCTGCGCCCCGCCTTGGCCCGACGACAGAAGCGCCAACTGCTGGCGGAAGCTCTCCGCCTCAGCCCGCGCCGCTGACGCCTCGGTCTGAGCAGCAGCCAGCTGCTCCGCCAACCGATCGCGATCCAAGCTCATCGCGTTGAACTTCTCTTGGGCAACGCACCCC
>JBBRUM010000091.1:0-10225 GCA_038247815.1 Tepidisphaerales bacterium
GCGAAAAGTTTACCCACGGCGAGCATCGCCTGAATCAACGCGTGCTTCCGCTGCGGGAACTCGCCATTGTGCGATACAGCCAACAATTCGTCACCGTCCCGCTGAACACCAAAACCGTTGAAGACGGACGCCAGCAGCCGCATCCTGTGTTCGGAGTCTAGCCAGTAGCCGCTCTGCCAAAGGTCAGAAATCACATAGCCGTCATCGGAAACGACCGTACAGCTCTCCTCTCTACGAAAGTAGATCCGAATGGGGTCGTTGTGCCGTTCGAGGAACGGCGTCGTCACTTCGGTGGCGTCGCCCACCTGAACCACGGAGATACCGTCCCGCAGCCAGCGGCTGTACTCGTCGATCAGGAATTTGATGCTCTTGTTCAACGGTTACTGCATCGGATCCTGAATTGTCCGCACTTCCTGCACGCCGCAATGAGTCATCAAGTCACGAAGCATGCCCGACGTCGTCGGTTTCGTTCAATCCAGCCACATCTGCGGGAACTGCCCATCGGTCTTCGAAACCCTTGGCAAAAAAGTGACGGTGCGGGCACGGGACCGTTGCCCCGTTGTACGGCGCGAGCACAGGCAGAGGCGGGCTCGTCACGGTCGGGTTGGTGTGCGGTGGCCCGTCAATGTCGAGCCTCGACAGCACGTCCACGACCCGCCACCGCTCTGTATAGAGGCATTTAGTCAATTTGATTTTGCCGCGCAGGTTCGCGTCGACGAAGAAAGCCGTCCGGCCATCCAAAGACTCGAGCGCAAACGTCATCCCCTCACCCGCGTCGCGCATGCCAAACTCTGCCCGCGCCGCCTCGGTCAGCTTCTCGGGCATCGTGCCGAGCCAATCCGCCTCGGATTGGAGCAATTGCGAACTTACGCACCTCTGGTATCGAACGTTTCGCGTATCGGACGCGGGCACTCAACGACAGTCTGTCCAAAAAGTCTGAGTCCCATCGCCTCCAACCTCCGCCAACTCCACCAAGCACTCCTCGTCTGCGCCCAAGAAAACAACAACCACCTCCCGAGCACCCTCGAAGACCTCCTCACCACCGGCATCGGCAGCCCCGAACTCCTCACTTGCCCCGCAGCCGACGATGACACCCCCGCCCACGGCAGCACCTCCCAAGCTCAAAACACCGCCATCCGAACCCCCGGCAACCGCCACTTCTCGTACCTCTACTTCGGCCGGGGCCTTTCCCTTCCCCCCACCACCCCCGTCCTAGTCGAACCCCTCCTCAACCACACCTCCAGCTTCAACCTCCCCGCCGCCAACGGCGAAGCCCAATTCCTCCCCCCCACCCACCCCCTCCCCTCCCCCCACCACCGTCCACCCCCTGCCCACCAACGCTCCCCCTCTGCCCCCGAGAGAGGTACGCAAAACTCCGCCGGGTGAGGGTTCCCAATTACCCTCCTAGCACTCAAGATAATACCTTCCAAAAAATAAATCTTGACACACCAAACAAAAACCGTACAATCCGTTAGTGCCCTTTCCCAGTCTCCAGTCAGTCGCCCCCAGAGTGGTCAATCCTCCACAAAATCCAGCAACATTCTCCCAAATGTCCCACAATGGGGCGCAATGTCCCACTTCTCATTTCACTCCCCACCTCCACCAAGCAATCTCCCGCCATCCTCCCCTATTCCTCTATCCACCCCGCGCCTCCCGCCAGTCCCCGGCGGGGGGTCAATCCCTCACCTAAACGCCCAGCAACATTCCCCCAAATGTCCCACAATGGGCCACAATGTCCCACTTCTCATTTCAGCCCCCGCTTCCTCACACCTTGTCATTTTGTCTCTCTACCGCTCCCCTCCCTCCCCCCTGAATCCACCCCGCCTTCCCCGGCGAACTCCCCCTCGAATGCTTTCCCATGTCCTTCGCGCTCCCCCTACAGTCACTTCGCCTCCCCAAAACCCCTAAACTCACAGTCCGCGCAACACTCGCCCCGTCACTCCCACTTCCTGTGAACCCTCCCTTAGCCGCTCCATCCACGGACCTCCTCCCCCGCATCGCCTCCGGCGACTCCGACGCCGTCCGCGCCTGCATCGACCGCTACGGGCCGCCCATCCACGCACTCGCCCGCCGCGCCCTCTCCACCGAAGCCGAGGACACAGCCCAAGACATTTTCATCGCACTCTGGCAATCATCCTCCCGCTTCGACCCAGCCCTCGGCTCCGAGCTCACCTTCGTCATGACCCTCGCCCGCAGGAAAATCATCGACCGCCTCCGCGCCCGCGCCCGCCGCCCGGACTTCGCTCCCCTTCCCCCCGACCCCGCCTCCTCTCCGGCACCCAGTTTGTCCGACGCCTCCGAGCTTGCCGACTCCGCCGCCCGCGCCCGCGCCGCCCTCTACCAGCTCCGCCCCGAAGAACGCAACGTCCTGGAACTCTCCCTCCTCCAAGGCTTCTCCCAATCCGAAGTCGCGGAGAAAATCTCACTCCCCCTCGGTACCGTCAAAACCCACGCCCGCCGCGGCCTCATCCGCCTCCGACAACTCCTCGGCATTCAGCCAGACCAAGACCAAGACCCCATCCAAACTCCCCGCATCACCGTATTCCCCCCGACCGCCTCCCCCCCGTCCCTCCGCCTCGCAACCCCCACCCGCGAGGTCCTCTCATGAACAACATCACCCCCCCACAACCTCTCCCCCCCGACGAGCTCGACGACGCGGGTCACCTCGACCACCTACTCGCCTTGGATCTCACCTCCATGCTCGACGAATCCGAACGCGTTGAGCTCGACGCCCTCCTCGCTTCGGACCCCGCCGCCCCCGCACTCGAACGGGCCTATGCCGAAACCGCCGCCCGCTTCACCCTCGCCTCCGCACCCCCCTCCACCTCTCTCGACCCCGCGCTCCGTACCCGCCTTCTCGCCTCAGCCGCCGCCTACCTCGATTCCACACCCCCCGCCGCCAATCCCTCCGCGCCCCTCCCCATCCGCGGCCCCTCCACCCCCGCCCCCCAAGCCCCACGCTCTAGCCCCTTCCGCCTGCTCTTCTCAGCCGCCGGCTACGCCTTGGCGGCCTGCCTCGCGCTCATCCTCCTCCTTCAAAACAACGCCCCCTCCGACCTCTCCACCCCCCGCGCCTCCCTCATCACCCAAGACGGAATCTCCCCCCTCTCCTGGAAAACCACAGACCCCGCAAACCCCGCCACCGGCGACGTCGTCTGGTCCCCCGCCCGACAGTCCGGCGTCATGCGCTTCACGAACTTCAAACCCAACAACCCCGCCCAGTCCCAGTACCAACTCTGGATCTTCGACGCCAACCGCCCCGAATCCACCCCCGTCGACGGCGGCGTCTTCAACATCCCACCCCCCGCCACCCCACCCGCCGAAGTCCTCGTCCCCATCACCCCCACACTTCGTGTCTCGCAGGCGACCCTCTTCGCCATCACCGAAGAAACCCCCGGCGGCGTCGTCGTCTCAGACCGCAAACGCCTCCACCTCATCGCCCCCGTCCCCGCTCCCCCGGTTCCCACCCCCGCCCCGCGCTGATCGGCCCCTCGCTCCCGCCCCCGCCGCTGGTTAAACTCCCGCCCGGTCGATCTCTTCCCCGTACTTCGCACAGGACCCCACACCATGCGCTTCTCCCGTCGTCCAGCACTTCTCGCAATTCTCCTCGCCGCCGCCGCGTCCCCCCTCGTCGGCCCCCCAAGCGCCTCCGCCCAGCCAGGCCCCTCCAACTCGAAATCCATCTACGAAAAATTCTCCCCCTCCCTCGTCACCGTCCAGTACGTCTGGGAAAACGAAGCCCGCCGCCAGGAAATAACCGCCCTCGGCATCGTCATCGGCGAAGACGGCCTCGTCATGACCCCCCTGATCACCTTCTCCCCCGCCATTCCCGACGAACAAATGAAGGACTTCAAGATCGTCATCCCACGCTCGGACACGGATCACGAAGAGCTGGAAGCCTCATTCCTCGGCAGAGACGAACGCCATCAGCTCGCCTTCGTCAAACTCAAAACCCCCAGGAAACTCCCGGCCGTCACCTTCGAAGACAAACCACTCGAAGTCGGCGAACAGGTCTTCTCCATCGGAATGCTCCCCAAGGACTCCGGCTACAAAACCTTCCTCAACATTTCCAGCGTCGCCGCACGCCTGCGCGGTGAAACCGCCGCATACCTCGTCGGCGGTCCACTGGTGAACGTCGGCGGGATCGTCGCCAACGCCTCCGGCGAAGCCGTCGGATTCGTCTTCCCCCAGGGAGAGTCGCCCTTCTTCCTTTTCGACCCCCGCCTCGCACAAGGCGGCCCCCAAACCCGCTTCTTCGTCCCCACCTTCGAGTTCGCCCCCGCCTTCGCCGCACTCCCCGTCGAAGGCAAGCCCCAGCAGCTCCCCTTCACGGGAATCTTCGGCCTCAACGGCCTCTCCAAGGACGTCTCCGAAGTCTTCGGACTCATCGGCAAGCCCGCCGTTGAAATCGGCGAGGTCGTCCCCGGCTCGCCCGCCGCCGTCGCCGGACTCGAAAAGGGAATGATCATCACCGAACTCGACGGACAGCCCCTCGAACGCGGCGACCAGCCCGAGGAACTCGGCGGAATCCTCGGCCGAAAACTCCTCCGCAAAAACGTCGGCGACACCATCACCTTCACCGTCCTGAAGAAGCGCGGCGACGCTCCCGCACCCATCAAGCTCACCCTCACCGAACGCCCCCCCCAACCCAACACCGCCAAACGCTTCTTCGCCGAAGACCTCGGATACACCGTCCGCGAGACCGTCTTCATCGACCTTTACCGCAAAAAACTCGCCCCCGACACCAAGGGCGTCGTCGTCGACTTCATCAAACCCAACTCCCAAGCCGCCACCGCCCGCCTCGCCCGCGCAGACCTCGTCACCCAAATGAACAGCCAGCCCGTCACCGACCTCGCCAGCTTCAAAACCGCCTACGAAACCTTCCGCAGAGACCGCCCCAAAGACGCCATCGTCCTTCAGGTCGTCCGCGAAGGCGGGACCCAGGTCCTACGCATCGAACCGCCCCAATAATCCCCACCCCCGCTCATTCCGCCCTCCCAACCAGCCGATTTGAACCTAACCAGCCGATTTGATTCGCCGTGCTTGAATAAATCCCCCCACCGCCTAACATCCTCCCCGCTCGACCTCCCCCATGGGCAGATAGCTCAGCTGGTAGAGCAATGGATTGAAAATCCATGTGTCGCCGGTTCGATCCCGGCTCTGCCCACTTAAGCAAAAACCCCCGCAACTTGCGGGGGTTTTTGTTCGGATGGACTGATTCGATTTACTGAGGCTGGGGGAGGTCCCGCATGAACGCGGCTAGATCTGCTTGGGTGGGGCTCTGGGCTTCGCGTACGTAAAACCCGCTTGTGGCTACGCCGGTGCACAGGCACTCGACCAGTGGCAGGCCGAGCACCCGGCCGAGGGCGAAGCCGGCATTGAAGTGGTCGCCGGCGCCGGTGGAGATCTTGGGTTGACTGACGAAAGGGCCTTGGAAGCTCGCGGAGGTGCCGGTGCTGTCGGCGGCTGCGGCGCCTTTTCTTGGGTGGATCACGACGCAGGCAATGTTTAGAAGCGACCGCAGCTCAGCCGCTGTTTTTTCAATGTGAGGCTCGGGGTTTTCCGCTTGGTGTACGTGCAGCACCTCGGCGGCTTGGACGGATTCCTTGAGGTTCAGTCCGAGGGTGACGTCGACAAACTTCTGCATCGCGGTGAACAACTTGAGGATCGCGGCGAGGTCTTCGCGGGTGCGTTTTTCGGGGTCGGCGAGGTCGACGAAAAAGGTCTTCCGCGGGCCGGTGAGCTTGGGGAGGACGTGCTCGGTGAGCCCGGCGAGCATTTGGCTCATCTTGGGAATCATCGTCCAGTTGTTCATCGCGATAAGCCGCGAACTTTGCAGCAGCGCGGTGAGCTTGGGCAGCCCCACGCGGGCGACGACGCTCTCCCACGACAGGTCGGCCAGGGGCGTGAGCTTGCCGAGCATGAGCTTGCCGTCGCTAAACTCGACCGCGTCGGTGTGCCCGGGTTCGGAGACGCCGATGATCGTGGCGACCTTGGCGAAGTCGTCGAACACCGCGTGCCGCGTGGGGTAGCCGGTGGCGCCGATGTAGGTGACCTTGGTCCCGACGAGGGCGAGGGCGTTGGCCATGATCGGGCCGTTGCCGCCGAGCTTCATCTGTTTGACGACGAGCTCGTAGTTGCTGCTCTGCCCGGCGGCTGCGAGGATCTTCTTGCCCAACGTGGCGATGGTGTCGACCTCGGCGTAGGTCTCGAAGTCGCTGCGGGTGTCGACGACGGCGCAAATCTCGTCGACGAAACCGTCCAAACCGATGGTGGCGGCGATGTCGGCGGTTTTGGCGGCGAGGAGCCTGGTGGCGGCGGAGACGCAGATCTCGGCTCGGGTCATGTGGTGTGTTTTCTGGCTGGGGTCAGCCGGTGCGGCGGACTACTTTGGCGGGGTCGGGGGCGACGAAGGTACCGTTTCGATGACGACCGCGGGCGTTTCCGGGGAGACCGGAGGAGACACCGCGGGCGACGCCGGTGCAGACGCCCCGGGCGATGCTGCGATCGGCGGCGGGACGTCCTCGGGCTTGACGAGGACGATGCCCTTGGCGGTGCGGATGGGAACGAGTTCGCCCCACTCTTCGGGCTCGGCTTTGGCGGGCTTGCGGGTTTCGGCGGCGGAGCGATCAAAGCGGATGCGTGGTTTGAGTGCTGGGATGATCGCGCCTTCGGTTTCGACGACGACTTGGTCGATCGGAGGGACGGCGACCATGGTCGGCGGCGTGCCGCCGGTGCGCCAGGCGTGCTGGTTTTTGAAGGGGGGCTCGCAGACGACCGAGACAGGCAGCGCGACGAGGTTGCCGAGGAAGATGAACGGTTCGACGACCGGTCGCGAGCGGTCCTTCACGGTGTCGCGGTTGACGAACGGCGAGCGGGTGCTCCAGGCGATGGTGGCCGTGTTCTCGTACACGGCAGAGGCGGGCTCGAAGTTGCGGACCGAGGCCGTGGGACTTAGCCCGGGGTCCGGGGCGACCGCGTCAAACACGGTGGACTTTTCGCGCCGGGCGCAGCCAGACGCCACGGCCAGCCCGACGGCCGCCCACACCGCCAAGCGCGTCACCCGGCCCGAACTCCGATTCGCACCTTCACTACTATGGATTAAACACACGATTGAGATCCTTTTTAAATCCGTCTTTGTCAAATTCCGTCCATCCGTCGGAGGAAACGCGGTCCTTCGAGAAGTCGGGCTTGTAGCCCATGGGGTCCCTCATCGCCGCGTCTTGGCGCTCGCGCATCGTCAGCGGCTTGGTGGTTGCCGTGGACGACCCGCATCCGGCGACCACGGCCAGCAGAACAAGCGCTGCACAAATTTGGGCGAATTTCACGACCTTTACCCTTTCAACTTTCCGCCGTCGGCGTAGTCCACACTGTAGTTGGGGGACTCCTTGGTGATCATAATCCCATGGGGGTGACTTTCGACCATCGAAGCGCCGGAGATTCTGCAGAATTTGGATTGCGTCCGCAGGGCCTCGATGTTCTGGGTGCCGCAATACCCCATGCCCGCGCGGAGCCCGCCGACGAGTTGGTAGACGAAATCGCCCAGCGGACCGCGATAGGGAACGCGTCCTTCGACGCCCTCGGGGACGAGTTTCGAGCTGGCTTTGACCTCGGCTTGGCCATAGCGGTCCTTCGAGCCTTGGACCATCGCGCCCATCGAGCCCATGCCCCGGTAGGTTTTGTACCGGCGGCCTTGGTGAATGACGAGTTCGCCAGGTGATTCGTCCAAACCGGCGAAGAGCGAGCCCATCATCGCGCAGCTGGCGCCGGCTGCGATGGCTTTGGTGATGTCGCCGCTGTGTCGGATTCCGCCGTCGGCGATGACGGGTACGCCGTGCTCGATGGCGACGGACACGGCGTTCATGATCGCGGAGATCTGGGGCACGCCGACGCCCGAGACGATGCGGGTGGTGCAGATGCTGCCCGGGCCGATTCCGACTTTGATCCCGTCGACGCCGACGGAGATGAGGTCGGCTGCGCCTTCGGCGGTGGCGACGTTGCCGGCGATGACGTCGATTTTCCATCGCTTTTTGATTTCGGCCACGGTGTCCAGGACGTTTTTCGAGTGTCCGTGGGCGGTGTCGACGATAACGAGATCGACCTCGGCTTCGATGAGTTTTTCGATGCGGTGGAAGTCGTTGACGCCGGTGGCGGCGCCGACGCGGAGGCGGCCGCGTTTGTCCTTGCAGGAGTGGGGGAACTGGTGGAGCTTGTCGAGGTCGCGCATCGTGATCAGCCCTGCAAGCCTGCCGTCTTTGTCGGTGAGGAGGAGTTTTTCGATCTTGGCTTGGTAGAGGATGCGTTCGGCTTCCTCGAGGGTGGTGGTTTCGGGTGCGGTGACGAGGGACGTGCGGGTCATCACCTCGCCGAGTTTGCGGTTGTCGTCGTCTTGATATTTGAGGTCGCGGCGGGTGAGGATCCCCACGAGCTTGGGAGAGCGGCCGTTGGACTTGGCGCGGTGAGGTACGCCGTCTTCGTTGCCCTCGGCTTCGACGATGGGGATTCCCGAGACGTTGTACTCGCGCATGATGCGGCGTGCGGTGGCGATGGTGGCGGCGGGGGTGAGCGTGATGGGGTCGACGATGACGCCGTTTTCGGAGCGTTTGACCTTTTCAACCTCGCGGGCTTGCTGCTCGGCGGACATGTTTTTGTGAATGATTCCGATGCCCCCCTCCTGCGCCAGCGCAATGGCCAGGGCGGACTCGGTGACGGTGTCCATCGGGGCCGAGAGCAGGGGTATGTTCAGCTCGATGTTCCGGGTGACGCGGGTGCGCGTGTCGGCGTCGGAGGGGACGAAGTCGCTTCTGGCGGGCAGAAGCAGGACGTCGTCGAAGGTGATGGCTTCATAAACAATGCGGGGGTGATCAAGCCCGGTCCGACAGTGCTCCATGGGATATGACTAACCGGGAGAGGGGAGGGGCGTCAACCCTGTTGATGTTCGTGAGATGTATTACGGTGCGGTCCGAAATTTTTGAATTGGTGAGAAAAGTACTGTACGAACGGCTTGCGAACAGATAAGAAGACGGCGGATGGGAGTCTCTGCAAGGACGTTGGGACTGGAGTGGTTCGGAAAATTTCAGGAGGTTTCGTAGTGACAACTTCTAGGCGTGGCGTAAGCGAGCGGAAGATGGGTGCGGCGGTGCGGAAGTCGCGTTTGATAGCTGCGGGGGGCACGAGTCTGTCGGTGCTGGTACCGCTTGTATTCTCCGCACCGGTGTTGTCGAGCACGGTCACGATCAACACGGCGGATTCCTGGTTGTCAGTCAATGCGACGACGACGTCGGGAGGGAATGATGCGAAGATGCTGACGGGCGCGACCTTCCCGAATTCGACGGCGACTTCCCGGGCGAATGGACTGTACAGCGTTGACGCTACCGCCGGGCTACAGGAGTTTCCTTTTTACTCCGAGGGAGAGTATAGCTATGGGGGGGCGGTCATGCGGACCGACTTCAAGCACAAGGTGGTGACATCGTATTCTGAATACGCGGGATTTCACCAGAGTTCCGCGCAGGCCAACGGCTACGTAGAGTTCAATGTCGGCCCTTTAGGTGCCGTGGCGGAACTTTCGGGGGCGTTCAATATCCCCGCGTTTCGCGAAGGCCAGGATGGCGGGGACCCGGCGGGTGAGAGCTTCGAATCTGATTTTTTCGTCACACTGACCAATCTGACTTCGGGACTTGTAGTTTTTAGCGCGTCCGCCGCCGTGGACGCAAATTTTGTCACGAACCTGATCCTCGTGGTAGGTGATACCTACGCGCTGGAATACGGTAGTCATTCCAGTATTGTTGATGGGGAAAATACGTTCTACACGACGAGCGGATTTGTACAGTTGCAGTTTTTGTCGGCCGGTGGCCCACTTCCGATTCCTTCGCCGGTGAGTGTTTACGGGGGGTTGGGGTTGATGTCGATGCTGGCTTGGCGGCGGCCAGGACGGCGCTAGGCTGAGGGGCGGGATAAGGAGAACCCCGAGGCCGATTTTCGGAGGTTTTTGACCGGACTGTGTCGCCTGCGTTAGCTTTGATTAGTTCATGACACCCGCAGCGGACATCCAGCCTCAATGCACACTGATTCTGCCGACCTACAACGCTTCCGCGTTTATCGGCGAGACGGTCGTGAGGGTGTCGCGGTTCGTTCGCGAGCATCCGGCGTTTTGCGTGCTATTCGTGTGCGACGGGTGTAGGGATGACACGGTGGTCAAGTTACGGGGGCTGCTGGCGGAGCTTCC
>JBBRUM010000092.1:0-10160 GCA_038247815.1 Tepidisphaerales bacterium
AACCGGGCGCCTCGAAGCCGAGAAGAAGGCGGCCGAAATCGAGTCGCTCGCACAGCATAAATCCATCAAATTGAAGGAAGATTTCGAGAAGCAAACCGAGAACGCGCGCAAAAAATTCCGCGAGGATGAACAGCGCCTCGACCGTAAGGAAGAAAACCTCGACCGCAAGGACCGCACCCTTCAGGTTAAGGAACAAAAAATCGACGAACTCGATGCGCGCCTGGCCAAACGCGACAAGTCTCTGGCGACCAAAGAGGAAGACCTCGACAAAGTCCTCACGACCCAGCGAGAGCGCCTCCTCCAGATCTCCGGACTGAGCTTGGAGCAAGCCAAGAACGCAACCTTCACGATCATCGAGGATCAGTGCCGCGCCGAGTGCGGGGAAATTATCCTGCGCATCACCGAAGAGGCCCACGAGCAAGCCAAGGAAAAGTCCCGCCAGATTATCCTCCAAGCCATTCAGCGGTACGCCGCGGAGCAAACTTCCGACCACACCGTTTCCACCGTTCAGATCCCGTCGGACGACATGAAGGGTCGGGTCATCGGGCGGGAGGGTCGCAACATCCGGTCGTTCGAGAAGGCGACGGGCGTGGATGTGATTATCGATGACACGCCGGGGCTGGTGGTGGTGTCGTGCTTTGATCCGGTGCGGCGGGAGGTGGCGCGGATCTCGCTTGAGAAGCTGGTGCAGGACGGACGGATTCACCCGGCTCGGATCGAGGAAGTCGTTGCCGCGACGGCGAAAGAGATGGACGAGGAATTACTGAAAATCGGGAAGGAGGCTGCGGTCGAAGCGAATTTACCGAACCTTCCCAAGCCGATCATTCCGATGCTCGGGCGGTTGGGGTATCGGACGAGTTATGGCCAGAACGTGCTGAAGCACTCGCTGGAGGTTGCGTATTTGTCGCAGACGATCGCGGAGGAGCTTGGGCTGGACGGGACGGTGGCTCGCCGGGCGGGGTTGCTGCATGACATTGGCAAGGCGATGGACCACGAGCAGGAGGGCGGGCACCCGCAGATCGGGAAGGACTTTCTGAAGAGGTTCGCCGAGTCGGAGGCGGTGTTGAACGCGGCTGAGGGGCACCACGGGGATGTTCCTCCGTCGACGCCGTACACGATTATTATCATGGCGGCGGACGCGATTTCCGCGTCTCGGCCGGGAGCGCGGCGTGAGTCGCTCGAGCGGTACGTCAAGCGTCTAAAGGACCTCGAGGCGCTGGCGATGAACTTCGAGGGTGTGCGGCAGGCGTACGCGATCCAAGCCGGCCGCGAGGTGCGGGTGATCGTTGACGCCAAGCTGGTGGACGACAAGACTGGCCAGAAGCTCGCCCGCGACATCGCCAAGAAGATCGAGGACGAGCTGACCTACCCCGGCGAGATCAAAGTAACGCTGCTGCGGGAGACGCGGGCTGTGGAATACGCGAGGTAAAACGACCTCTCTTCGGCGGCGATTGGAAGGTATACGTGTTGGCGGTGAGCACGATTCACCCGTCCACTCTTCCGCCGCAGCGCGAGCATATCGTCGCGTCGGCCGGGGTCTATGGGGGAAAGCCCTGCATCGCCGGAATGCGTATTGGGGTGATCGACGTTTATGTTTGGCGTGAACGTCAGGGCCTTTCCCCGGACGAGATCCTCCGCCGGTAACCGCAACTCATTCTTGCGGACATCTACGCGGCCCTCGCCTGTTTCTGGGATCAGCAAAGCATGCTGCTGAAGGGCATGGAGGCCGATGGTTTCCGTGCGAGTTCCGGTCGAGATTCCACCCCCGGTAAGCTCCGGGGCAAGTGACCAGCCGAGTAGCTCTCTCCGATGCGTTTTCATCTCGACGAACACATCGACTCCGAGCTAGCGGCAGCCCTCCGCCGCCGCGGGATTGACGTCACGACCACCGCCGACGCGAAGATGATCGCGGCGATGGAATTGATTTAGCTGAGGTGCGCTTGGCAAGTGTTTTTTGTTGAGACTTACCCGCCTGCGATTCTCCAGATTCCGTCGATGACGAGGTAAAAACCCATGGCCATGGTGGTGGTGTAGACGACGTGGCTGAATATTGTTTCGTTGATTTTTCGGACGATCCATCTGCCGAGTAGGGCGCCGGCGGCGAGGAGCGGGAGCCAGGCGAGGGTGAAGGCGAAGGAGACGTGTCCGAATTGGCCGGCTGCGTAATAGGCGGGGAGTTTGGCGGTGTTGAGGGCGAAGAAGTAGGCGGCGCAGGTTCCGACGAAGACTTCGCGGGGGAGTTTTTGGGGGAGGAGGTAGAGGGCGATGACGGGGCCGGCTGCGTGGGCGAGGGTGCTGCTGACGCCGGCGTAGATGCCGGTGATCCAACTGCGGCTGGGCTCAGGCAGGAGCTTGCGTTCGACGCCCTTGACGAGGCCGTAGTAGTGCAAGCCGACGAGGACGACGCACTCGAGACCGATTTCGATTCGGATGAGTGCGACGGCGAGGGCGGCACTTCGGCCGCCGATGTGATGGATTCCCCAAAGCATGGCGGCACCGAGGATGACGCCAACGACGGTCGGCCAGAGGAGCACCCGCAGCAAACGGCTATCCAGAAGTTTGCGGTACTGGAAGACGGCGATGAGGTCGCCGGCGATGAGCAGGGGTAGGAGCAGGCCGAGGGCGGCTTGCTCGCCGGGGGGCAATTGGGCCATCGCCAGGGCGGTGATGGGGACGATAATCAGGCCGACCCCCGCCCCGAAGCCTGATTTGGTGACCCCGATGAGTAGAACCGCGAACGCCACAACCAGCCAGGCGGGGTGGAACGTCGGTATGCTACTAAGAAGCTCGATCTGCACGGTGAGGAGCATAACCCGAGGGGGAACATACCCCGGGGGGGGAGCGGGGCATCAAGATGTTGCCGTGAGGTAATGACGATGGGATCGCGTGAATAATTACTTCGTTGGAGGCGTTGCGCGAGTGGGGTAATGTTTTGTTGGTGCGGCAGAGAGTTTTTTCAGAGGTTTGTACATGAGCACTCCCCGGGTTTGGATTCTTGTCGTTGCGGCATCTGCGGCGGTTTCGTCGTCAGTGAGCGCGGTGATTGTCAATGGGGGTGACGGGACGCAGAACACGACGGGGGAGGGGGCGCAGGGTTGGGAGCATGTGGGGACGGTGCGGGGTGCGTCGGCGGTGTACCTGGGCAACCAGTGGGTGCTGACTGCGGTTCACGTCGGACCCGGGGACTTGTTTCTGCCGGGCAGGGGGTTTTACTCGGTGGTGCCTGGTTCGTCGGTTACGCTGGTGGATCCGGTGACGTCGGTGCCGACGGACATGACGATGTTCAGGATTTCGTCGGACCCCGGGTTGCCGACGCTGAACATTCCGACGGCGAGTCCGTCGCTGAATACGACGTTGTTTATGACGGGGTTTGGGAGGAATCGGGCCCCCAACCTCTCTTATTGGTCGGTGAATTCGGCCGATCCGGAGAATCCGATTTGGACGCAGTTGGGCAGTTCGAGCGGGGCGTCGAGGTCGGGGTTTTTTCTGGCGCCTGGGAACACGAAGCGTTGGGGAACGAACAATGTGAACAACTTCCCGGGTACGCCGGTGACGCCCGGTGTGATTGACGCGGGGCTCGGGCCGATTCGGGTGATTTCGACGTCGTTCTCGAACCTGAGCGGGGAAGGTCAGGGGGCGTCTGGCGATTCGGGGGGCGGGGCGTTTGACGCGGGCGGACGGCTGGTGGGAATGCTCAACGCGATTGGCACGTTTATCAACCAGCCGGCGGACACGGTGGTCATCGGACAGTTGACGTACGTGGCGGACCTGTCGCAGTATCGCAATCAGATTCTGCTACGTACTAATGTGATCCCCGAGCCGGCCTCAGCGATGGCGCTCTTGCCTGCGCTGGCGTTGCTGGCGCGGCGGCGTTAAGGGGGGCGTTAGGCTTTGGTTTCGCTGGCGAGCCACACGCGCCATTTGCGGTCTTCGGCTACGACTTGGACGGTGGCGAAAGCGGCGGAGAGGTCGCGTTGGTAGGGGAGGAAGCGGTTGGCAACCATTAGGAGTTGGCCGCGTTTTGGGGAGACGAGACCGGCGGCGACGGGGACGAAACGGGGGACGAAGCTACGGTCTTCGGTGAGGCCCTGGTGGAACGGGGGGTTACAGACGATGAGGTCGAAGTCGCGGACGCCGGCGAGGTTGCGCTGGCGGAGTGTGAGGTCGGCGGGGACGACGCGGGCGTGTTCGCCGGCGGAGGCCCGGCAGCATTCGACGGCGAGGAGGTCGTCGTCGGCGAAGGTGACGTCGGCTGCGGGCCACTCGGCGCGGACGACCAAGCCAATGGCCCCCGCACCACAGCAGGCGTCGAGAACGCGGGCGGAGGGGAAGGCGGGAACGGCGGGGAGGGCGTCGAGGAGGAACTTGGTGCCTTCGTCGAGGTGGTCGGCGGAGAAGACGCCGGGCTGGGTATATTGGACGTAGGAGCGGTTGCGGAGGTCGAAGGGGACGGGGGTCATGCCGACGGCCCAATGGATGGGGGCGATGGGTTGGGCGATGGGTTGGGCGACGGGTTGGGCTTCGGCGCGGGTGAGTTTGAAGATTCGGCAGCCGGAGCCGGCGTAGACGGAGTCGACCGTCCCCAATTCAGCCGCGTCGTCCTCGAAGGTGCGGACGCCGGCGCGGACGGAGCCGGCGACCCAGAGGTTTCCGCCGGGTCGCAGCGAGAGGAGCGACCGGAGGATCATGGTGCGGGCGAGTACGCGGCCGTTTTCGAGGGGGAGGATGACGGCGTCGTGCTGCGCGGCGGCGCGGGGGTAGACGCCGTCGAGCACGCGGACGCCGGCTGCAACGAGGGCGGCGGTGGAGGAGAACCGGCGGACGTGGGCTTGGCGGGAGAAGTGACGGGTGAAGGCCGCGTCGCCACAGCCGACGACGACCGTGTTTCCCTCGGGGCGGGGAACGTACTTGATGAGCATTTCGAGATGCTTGTCCAAAGGACCTTTTCGCAGGAGGTCGGGTTACTTCGCCGGGGGTTTATCTCGCCGGGGGTTTACTTCGCCGGGGGTTTACTTCGCGTCCATCCAGCCGTCTTTGCGGTTGCCATAGTCGATTCTGGAGACACCGGCTGCGGGGGCCGCCCAGCGGACACCGTTTTCGATGACTCGGAGAACGTTCTTGTCGTGGTAAGTGGGGTAGGTTTCGTGGCCGGGGCGAAAGTAGAAGATTTTGCCCGCGCCGCGGGTGAAGGTGAGGCCCGAGCGGAAGCACTCGCCGCCGGTGAAGGTCGAGATGAAGACGGTTTCGAGGGGTTCGGGGATGTCGAAATATTCGCCATACATTTCCTCGGCGGGGAGGACGAAGTGGTCGTCGATCCCGGCTGTGATGGGGTGGCCGGGGCGGGTGACCCAGAGGATTTCGCGGTCGTTGCTCTCGCGCCACTTGACGTTGCAGGTGGTGCCCATGAGGGCTTTAAAGATTTTGGAGAAGTGGCCGGAGTGCAGGACGATGAGGCCCATGCCCTCGTTGACGCGCTTCTGCACGCGGGAAACGACCACGTCGGAGACGTCGCCGTGGGCCATGTGCCCCCACCAAGTGAGCACGTCGATATTGGCGAGCTTTTCGTCGGTGAGGCCGTGGTCGGCGTCCTGGTCGAGGAATGCGGTGGAGACCGTAAGGTCGGCCGACTTCCGCAGGTGGGCGGCGAGTGTCTCGTGCATCCCGTTGGGATACAACTCGGCGACCTTGGGGTTCTTCTTTTCATGGCGATACTCGCCCCAGACACAGACGCGGATGGACATGATGGTGGCTCCTTGAGGGGGCGAGAGTATACGCACGCCGTGTCGGATGTTGCACAGCGCCCAGCCGAGCAATCGCTGGACTATCGCCCGGCGGGGTCGAGCAACCGGGTGGGCAGCGATTCGATGACGACGGAGGATGGGCTGTTTGAGCGGCCCTGTTTTTCCAGGAAGTAGCAGCCGGCGGTGGGGCGGGACTTAATGCAGTCGTGGAGGACGGCGCGGGGGCCTTGGCGGGTGAAGTGGAAGGCGGCGAAGTCGTCGGCTGCGTGGGTGGGGGGGAGCTTGCCGGAGGCGATGAATTTGACGAGTGAGCTTCGGCGGCGCTCTTCACCGTCGAAATGGGGGCAGGCTGCGCCGGGGACGATTCCGAGGCCGCCTGTGAGCGGGGCGAGGGGGCCGAAGCTGTCGGTGCTGCAGGCGTCGAACCAGCAGTTCATGCCGGCTGAGATTCCGGCGAGGACGATGTTGCCGCGTTTCCAGAGCTTGCCGAGGGTGGTGTCGATGCCGTGGCGGCGCCAGATTTCAAGGAGGTTGGCGGTGTTGCCGCCGCCGACGTAGACGATGTCTTGGGCGAGGAGGAGTTCGTGGGGGTTTGTCGCGTCGCGGCGGAAGAGGTGCAGGACGCTGGCGTGGGCGCGGGACTTGGGGAAGGCGGCGAGGAAACGGGCGATGTAGGTGTCGGAGTCGCCGCTGGCGGTGGGGATGAAGCAGATCTTCGGGCGTTTCTTTCCCGAGAGGCGGAGGACGTAGTTGTCCAGCGGGGCGGACTCGGGGGGCGTGTCCATCGAGAACCCGCCGCCGCCCATGGCGACGAGATGGGACGGCTTAGGGGAGGTGGGTTTGGGCATGCGGGAGGCTAGCGCTCGAGGGGGAGAGTGGGCGAGGGTCGAGATCGCGGAGTGACCAGGGCGGCGAAGACGATCAACACGGCGGAGACGATCACCGCCCAGCCGATGTCCGGGTGCGTGGGGGCGATCCACTTCAGCCACTGGTTGGCGGTCTGCCGGGTGAGCAGGATCTCGCCGACGCCGAACATCTCCCTTGCGTCGGGGTAAAGGAGCATGACGTGGATCGTCATCATGAATGTCAGCACCGTCCAAAACAGGCTCAAGAGCGTCCAGCCGACGCCGAGAAGGACGAAGCAGCAACTGATTCCGGCGGCGAAGAGGAGGTAGCGTTCGTGCATCTGGCCGAGAAAGGCGAACATCACCACCCACGGCGCGACGACGGCCAGGAGGAACCGCTTGTCGTTGGCCTTGTCCATCCGGGCGGCGCCCCACGCGGAAAGACCCAAGCCTACGCCGTAGATCGTCTTGAGCAGCATGCGGAGGGTGACGGGTTCGCCGAAGAGGTTGAACACTACGTACATCAGGTCGGTTTGGTTGTTCCACTTGTAACTGCGAAATAGGATGCCGGGCAGGTTGCTGGTGTGGCCGACGATCAGCCACGGCCAGTGGTTGGACCCGTACTTCCAGCCGATGTCGAACCAGCCGGTGGACCCGCCGAAAATGGGGTAGCACGCGGCGATGGCGGCTGTGACGACGGCGGCGAGAATGGTCCAGCGCCAAGAGGGGCTCGCGACCCACTGGAGGGCGAGGAGGGCGGCGAGGGCGATCGCGGCGAGGGCGGCAGCGGCGAGGTGGGGGAGGAGCAACGCGACGGCAGAAAGGGCGAGGACGACTTGTGCGATCAGCCATGGGCGGGAGGGGGTTGACTTGAGGCAGGACCGGACGACGAGCACGGCGGCCGAGAGTGAGGCGAGAGTGATCCAGGCGACGGCGAGGAGGTTGACGGCGCGAGCGCCGGCGGGTCGCCACTTGGTGAGATCGGTGATGAGTGCCCACCCGTCGACGCGCCGGCCGGACTGGATGGCTGCGAGGATGTTTGTCTCGCTGGCGGGGATACGAACGGCCCAGACGGCGGTGACGACCATGACGGTAAACGCCGCGCCGACGATGAACCGTACCGGCTCGCCCCAGCGGCGTTGGAAGAGGGGGTAGAGAATGAACAGCGGGGCGACGATCCACTGCTGGCCCTTGAACATCGCGCCGAGGGCGACGACGACGCCGCACCAGAAGAACTGGCGGAGGCTCGCGAAGAACACGGCCCAGATGAAGAAGATCGGCACCCAGACGTCCCACGTCGGCCAGGCGTGGGCGGAGAGGATCATCGCGGGGTTTAGCCAGAGGTAGGCGGCCGCGAGCAGGGCGATGAGGTCGGCGCGGTACTCGGCGCGGTACTCGGCGCGGTACAGGGGCGGGCCGCGGGCGGAGGTCGGCGCGCCGCGGAGCGCCCAGTGTCGGACGAGGAGAAACATGCCGACCGCCCCGAACAGCTCGAGGGTGGTATTGAAGAGCAGCACGGGCCGGGTGAACGCGTACGGCCGCTGCCACTTGCCTTTGGCGTCGGGGAAGGCCTCGCGGGTGTGGTCGGCCCAGGTCTTCATCGCCAGCAGGCGGAGCGGGGCGTAGTCGAGCTCGTTGTAAGCCCCGATGCGGAAGGTCTCGGCGATGACGCGGTCGTAAAGGTCGAGGTAACCCTCGGTGCTGGCGCGGTAGCCGAACTTCCAGCCGCGGTAGATGTCGCTGAACCGGATCGGCGTGGTCTGCACATACGTCCACTGTCGAACTGCATAGCCCGCCCATGTCAGCGGGAGGACGATGAGGATCAGTAGGCAGCCCCACCACAGCAGCGGAGGGCGGGTGGGCGGCGGGAGGCTGGCAGACGACTGAGGTGGGGAAATGCCGTGTGTGCTGGTCAAGGGGGGCGAGTTTACACGAAAGGTGCATCACGCGGGCGGCTTCGCGGTCAGCCGGCGTCGAGGTCGGTGCGGAGGTCGTCGAGGTGGGTGGAGTCGTGGAGGCAGAGGATGTGCCAGGGGTCGGCGGGGGACGGGCGGCGGAGGTGCAGGATGGAGCAGTTGGGAACGGCTGCCCGCTCGGTGGGGGGGTTGGTGGAGGGGATGTGGCCCGAGATGAGCTGGCGGACGACCGAGCCAATGACGCCGCCGTGGGAAACGACGGCGGTGACGGCTGGGGTGTGGGAGGTGAAGGGTGCGGTGTGGACGGCGGAGCGGACGCGGGCGTCGAAGGTGTGCTTCGGTTCGGCGTCGGAGGGGTCTTGGTTCTTGCCGCCGTGGGTCATGATTTGAACGAGGTCGAATGGCTGGCCTTGGTCGGAGCCGAAGTGGCGTTCGGTCCAAGCGGCGTCTTGTTGGGGGGGGAGTTGGAGTACGGCGGTGATCTCGCCAGCGGTTTGCAGGGCGCGGATGAGCGGGGAGGTGAGCAGGAGGGTGACTGGTGGGGTGTAGGTCAGAAGTCGCTGGCCGAGGAGGCGGGATTGGGCCTTGCCGAGAGCGTTGAGAGGCGTAGGGAGGTGACCTTGGATGACGCCGGCTGCGTTGGCGTCTGTTTGGCCGTGGCGGAGGAGAAGGAGGTGTTGCATGGGAGGGGCAGACGATAGGAGAGAAATGTCTCACCGAAACGGGGAGGGGAGGGTAGGTTACCGGTGGTGAGGCGAGAAATAGCCATCTTCGGTGCGCTGGCGGTCTGCCCGGTGGTAGCGGCGGGGCAGTTGCAGCGGATGGTTCTGGCGCTGGACCCGGCGCGGTCGTCCGTGACGCTTTCGGGGAACGTGGGCGGGAGCCTGATGCGGCAGCAGGGGACGGGCTCGCTGACGACGCGGTACTCGGGGGGCGTGATTTTGGACTACGTGCCGGGAGTTTCGGTGCAGTTTCTGCCTGGCGGGGTGGTGTCGGCTGTGAACTCTGGCAACTGGCAGCCGAGGGCGGCGGGGGTGGCTGGCAGCGCCCCGGCGAACTACGTTTGCAGGTGAAGTTCTTCCTTTTTATCACCGCCCGGGCGGCGGTGAGGGAACTTACGCTGACGCCGACCTCGGACGTGATTCCGCTGGTGGGTGGCGGGAGTTTTGACTCTGAAGCGATCGGGATCACAGCGTTGTCGGGGCCGGTGGATTACACCGCGCCGTCGATCGCGGTGGGACAGCAGAGCCTTGCGGGAATGGCTGGGGTAAATACGGCGACGACGGCGTCGAAGTTGGTGGCGGGTCCGGGCGGGTTTGTGACCCTGACGATTCCGGTGAGCACCAGTTTTGACCTTGCGGTCCTGCCGGGGGCGACCGCGCCGGATTCTCGGCTAACCCTGACGGGGCAGTTGGTGGCGGTGGAGGTGCCGGCGATCCCCGAACCGGAGGTGGTGGGGCTTGTGGTTTTGGGCGCGTCGGTGGTGTTGGGGCGGCGGCGAAGAGAGATCGGGGAGCGGTAAAAATAGGGGCCTTGCCGAGGCTGTAATGGGGGTGACCCGGGGGGGCGGTGCGGGTAGACTTTCAGCTAGACGCATGATTGATTTTCGACAAACCCCGGACAGGTCGATGCTTGCGGTGTCCCCGGCTGGGACGCCG
>JBBRUM010000093.1:0-10139 GCA_038247815.1 Tepidisphaerales bacterium
CGTCGTGAACCGCGCCCGCTGCCCCAAATGAAACGTCATCATCGCATCGTGCGCCCGGATGTTCCGCATCATCCGCAGACGCTCGACAATCAAGTCATTGAGCTGCGGCAGCTCCCGCCCCGTCATCGGTTCCAAAACCCCGATAGTCTTGAGCAAATCGGCCATATCGTCCCAAGCCTATCGCCTCCCCACCACCCCCGACACCTTCCTGTCGCGCCATTGCGACCGCGCCGTGCTAACCTCATTCCAAGGCGTCAGGTTCTGATCCATCCCGATCGTCAAGGTGGCGGCTGGATCCCCGAAGTGCCCAGTCTTTCCGGCTGCATCAGCGACGGCGAGACCCGGGAATAGCCGATCCGCAACGTACGCGAAGCCATCAACGCCTGGATCGAAGTCGCCCGCGATCACGCCGACCCCACCCCAACCGAGCACTTCGGCGCCCAACTCGTCGTTCTCGACGCCGTCTAAAACTACTCCCTCCGCTTCGCATATCCAGCGGCTGACGGCTTCATACACGTCCTGTCTGCTGCAACTCTCGCACAACTCCAAATGTTCCTCGATCGGCACGCTGCAACGCAGACAAAAACTGTTCCTCAATCGATATCGCAGGATCAGATACATCGCTGCGACAACTAGCGGTATTCCAATTGGCAGGAGGTACCAAGGATTCCTGGAAGACGCTGCAAATCTGATCCAAAACAAAGGGATACCGAGCGTCTAAACACAAAAACGCCCTCCAGACTTCCGTTCAAGTGTTTCCTATCTCAGCCTCCCCTTCCACTTCCCCAGCCACTCCCACACCTGCACCGGGCTCATCTCCTCGAGCTTCATCTCGCTTAGCTCCCGACGGAATTCCACGATCGGGTCGACGAAGAGCGGTAACTGTGCCATGTCGTCGGCGCGTTTGCTCTTGCTGATCCTTGGCTTGCTGACATGTTGGACGGATAGCTCGCCCATGAGTTGCTTCGCCCGCTCGAGCACCACCCCCGGAATCCCCGCAAGCCGCGCCACATGCACCCCATAGCTCCGGTCCGTCCCCCCCTCCACGATGCGGTGGAGGAACACCACTTGGTCTTGCCACTCGCGGACGGCTACGTTGAGGTTTTTCACGCCTTTGAAACGTTGCGAGAGGTCCGTGAGTTCGTGGTAGTGGGTGGCGAAGAGCGTGCGGCACCGGACCTCGCTGGCGATGTGTTCGGCGATCGCCCAGGCGAGGCTTAGCCCGTCGAGCGTGCTGGTTCCCCGGCCGATTTCGTCGAGCACCACCAGGCTGCGGTCGGTCGCGTTGTTGAGCAGGTTGGCCGTTTCGGTCATCTCGACCATGAACGTGCTTTGCCCGCCGTGCAGTTCATCCGATGCCCCGATCCTCGTGAACAACCGGTCGACGACGCCCATTCGCACGGATTTGGCGGGAACATAGCTGCCCACCTGCGCCAGCAGCACGATCAACGCCACCTGCCGGATGAAGGTGCTCTTGCCCGCCATGTTCGGGCCGGTGATGAGTTGAAGGGTGCCGCCGCTTTCATCACCGCCGGTGAAGTTCACATCGTTGGCGACGAACTCCGACCCCAACTGCTGCTCGAGCACGGGGTGTTTTCCTTCGACGATCACCAGTTCGCGGCCGTCGCCGATCTCCGGCTTGCAGTATCTCCGCTCCCGCGCCACGGCCGCCAGCCCTGTCAGTACGTCCAACCGCGCCAGCCCAGCCGCCAGCTCCTGATACTGCCCGAGCACAGGTAAGAGCCTCTGCCGCACCGTCTCGAAGAGTCTCTGCTCCAGCGCGATCGCCTTCTCCGTCGCCCCCAGCGCGTCTTCCTCGAACTTCTTGAGCTCCTCGGTAATGTACCGCTCGGCGTTCCGCACCGTCTGCTTGCGGATCCAACCCGTCCCCTCGGGGATCTTCGCCCGGTGCGTGTCCGTCACCTCGATGTAGTACCCGAAGACCTTGTTGTAACTGACCCGCAGCGACGAAATCCCCGTCTCCCCGGCAAGCCGCTGCTGATACGCCGACAGCCACGCCGTTGCGTTGGTCATCAGTTCGCCGAGTCGGTCCAGCTCCGGGTCAAACCCGGCTGCCATCACCCCGCCCTCCCGCAAGTTCGCAGCCGGCTCGGCCCGGATCGCCGACGCCAAAAACTTCCCCTGCTCCCTGCAAAACCCCACCATCTCCGCCAGCTCCGGCGCAACCCCCCACCGCCCACCACCCAGCCCGACCGGCTTGCCCAGCTCCGCCAGCAAATCCGGCAGCAGCCCCAGACACCGCCCCAAGCTCGCCAGATCCCGCGGCGTCGCCCGGTTCACCGCCACCCGCCCCATGACCCGCTCGACGTCGCACACGCCGTCCAGCGTAAGCGTCACCTTTTTCAGCAGCGCTTCGTCCTCCAGCAGCGCCCCGATGGCTTCCTGCCGCGCCCGGATGTGCTCCACCTCCGTCAGCGGAAACCGAAGCCACTGCCGCAGCAACCGCCCACCCATCGCCGTCCGCGTCCGGTCCAGCGCCGACAACAGCGACCCGTCAGCCGAGTTCCCCCGCACCGTCCTCTCCACCTCGAGCGACCGCCAACTGTTCGGATCGATCGCGAGAAACTCCCCCGTGTCATGCTTTCGCAACGGCATGAGGTGGGCCAGCGCCCCCTTCTGCGTCTCCTCCAGGTAGCTCAGCACCGCTCCCACTGCCAGCAGCGCCGGATCGTCCGCCGTAAACCCGAACCCTCCCGCCCCCTTCGTGCCCCACTGCTTCCTCACCATCTCGGCTGCGTGGTGCCCCGTGAACTGCCACCCCGGCCGAATCGTCTTCACCCCCGCGATCTTCTCCCCGATCTCGTGCATTTGCCCCGACGGCATCTCCGGAACGATGACCTCGGCTGGCCGCAGGCGACCGAGCTCGTCCAACATCCGCCCCCGCTGACCACTGGCTGCAAAAAACGCCCCCGTGCTCATCTCCACCCACGCCAGCCCCACCTCATAACCCCCCGCCTTGGATATCCCCGCCGCCACAGCCGCCAAAAAGTTGTCCGTCCGCCCGTCGAGCAGCGGCTCGTCCGTCAGCGTCCCCGGCGTCATCAGTCGAACGACGTCGCGCTTCACGAGCCCCTTGGCTTGACTGGCGTCCTCAGTCTGTTCGCACATCGCCACCCGGTGCCCGGCTGAGATCATCTTTCGCAGATACCCCTCAACGGCGTGAAACGGCACGCCCGCCATCGGTATCGAATCCGCGCCTCCGAGCCCCCCTTTGCTGCGACTCGTCAGCGCCACCCCGAGCACGCGCGAGCAAATCTCCGCGTCTTCCCAGAACATCTCGTAAAAATCGCCCATTCGGAAAAAAAGCACATAATCCGGATACTGCCCCTTGAACTGTTGATACTGCCGCATCGCCGGCGAGAGTGTTTCGGCTGCCGGAGTTTGCGATGATGGTTTGCCTGTTTTCTCCGCCATGGTTCAGCGGCGAGGCTAGACCCTCGCCCCCCACCCGGCAAGCCCTTCCCCCGCTGCACCGTTTGGCCTTACCATTCGGCCCTCATGAAACTCCCCACACTTCGTACGCGGAATCTCCTCCTCGTCGTCGGCTTGGCGCTTCTCTCCGGCTGCGCCTCCGTCGCCACCACCTCGACGACCGCCACCACCGCCCCGGCTGCACTAATCCCCGCCACCACCGCCCCGGCTGCCCGCGCCCCCGAAGTCTTCTCCGTCGCCACCTACAACGTCGAAAACTGGCGCAACAACTTCGCAGCCGAGAAGCTCGAAAAGTCCGGCGAACTCGGAACCTCCCCTGCCGCCCGCGACACCCTCCGCCAACTCCGCGCAGCCAACGACGAAAACAACTGGGAAGTCTCCCGAGTGCTCCTCGAACTCGCCCCCGACATCGTCATGTTCCAAGAAGCCGCCAGCTTGGAAGACCTTAAAGCCTTCAACACCCGCTGGCTGGATAACGCTTACGCCACCGTCCATGTATTCGCCACCAACTCCGGCCGAGGTCAGAACCTCGCCATGATGCTCAAGCCCGGCTTTTCCATCGTCGAGATCCGTGAGGAGTACCACAAAGAGCCCGACCCCGACCCCACCGGTCGCACTTCTGGCGGCGAGGAATCCGGCGTAGCCAACCAGCCGCGCCTTTTCGCCCGCGGGCCGGGTTTCGCCCTGATCCAAACCCCGTCCGGCGACAAGGTCTGGGTCGGAAACACACACCAAAAGTCCAAATCCGGCAACTCCGTCGACGTCACCCGCTGGCGCAACCGCGAAGCCGTCCGCACCCACGACATCCTCCGCGAGCTCCGCGCTACCGGCCACCCCGTCATCTTTACCGGCGATTTTAACGACGAGCTCGGCGTGCAAGAATTTGAAGCCGGCGCCGGCGGCTCGACCGTCGAGAAAAACGCCGGTCCCGCTGGAGGCGGATTCACTCTCGCCACCCAACAACTCCATGACAAAAACCTCATTTCGTTCCAAGGCTACTTTCGCAATCGCTACCGCTCGCTGATCGACCATTTCGTCATCTCCGATGACCTCGCCCCCGCGCTGGTTGACGTCCGCATCGACCGGTCGCCTTTCGCGGAAGTCGCTTCCGACCATCTTCCGGTGATCGCCACGTTCGACCTGCGGCGTCGGGTCCGCCCCTAGTCTTTTGCCCGATAGGTTAGTGCAGACTATCGTCGTTGGCCGACGAGGAATTGTCGGAGCTTGTGATGCTGTCTCATTGCTTTGGCGGGAGGCTATCTTGTTGTTCGAATCCGGTCGTACACATTCCATCTTGTTACTTTTGTCGCTGGTTGTTGTTTTGGGTTGCAAAAAAGAACAAGTCGCCGTCCAGCGCGAGGTTCCGCCCGCGCCGGTGGGCGTGATGACTGTCACTCCGACGACGCGACCCATCGTCTACAGCGAAATCGGCCAGACGGCCGCGTCGCGAAAAGTAGAGATCCGCGCACGAATCAAGGGTTACATCGCCAAACGCCACTTCGAGGAGGGTAAGCGCGCAGAGGAAGGCGACGTGCTCTACGAGATCGACGCGCGCGAGTTTCAGGTCGCGCTCCAGCAAGCCGAAGCACAACTTCTCCGCTCCCAGGCCAATCTCGACTTGGCAGACCGCGACATCGGCCGCCTCACCCCGCTCGTCGAGCAACAATCCATCTCACCCAAGGAACTCGACGACGCCCTCACCCGCCAAAAGGTTGGCCGCGGCGACGTCGCCGCCTCACAAGCCGACGTCGAACAAGCCAACCTTCGCCTCTCGTACACCAAAATCACCACCCCCGTCTCCGGCATTATCGGCCTGACGCTCAAACAGGAAGGGTCCTTCGTCGACGACCTCAACAACTCCCTGCTCACCACCGCACTCCAGACCGACCCGATGTACGTCAATTTCGCCGTTCCCGAGCGGAGCATGCTGCGGTACACCGACGACGTGCGTTCGGGGCGTGTGGTCATCCCGAGCGACAACGGCTGGCGTGTGCTCGTCGAGCTCGCGGACGGCAGCACCTATGAGATCCCGGGCACGCTGGACATGGTCGGGTTTGAGGTGAACCCCGCCACCGGGACAGCACAGTTTCGCGCGAGCATCCCCAACCCCGACGGTAAGCTTATTGACGGGCAGTTCGTCAAGGTCCGTCTTTTGGGTGCCACCCGGCCCGGCGCCATTGTCGTCCCCCAAAAGGCAGTCCAAATGGGCGAGCAAGGTCCGTTCGTTTACGTCGTTACCCCCGAGAACACCGCCGAAATCCGACCGGTGAAAACCGGAAGCTGGATCCCCCCCGAGTGGTTCGTCGAAGACGGCCTCAAACCCGGTGACACCCTGATCGTCGACGGAATACAGAAGCTTCAACCGGGGGCAAAAGTCGCCCCTCACCCGTACATCGCCACAACCCAGCCGGCCACCCGCGCCGCAGCCACAGCGCCGCCAACACGGTAACCCCCCCGCGCTAGCCTCTCTCCCACGCCTCCTCCAACCCGGGTTACAAAATGAGCCGTTTTTTTATCGACCGACCCGTCTTCGCCACCGTCCTAGCGATTCTGATCACCCTCGCCGGCACGCTCGCGATCCTCGCCCTCCCCGTCGCCCAGTACCCTCAGATCACGCCGCCCACCGTCTCGGTCACCGCGACGTATCCCGGGGCCAACGCGGCCACCGTCGCCCGGTCGGTCGGCGTTCCGATCGAGCAGGAGATCTCCGGCGTCGACAACCTACTTTACTTCGACTCGCGGTCGACCAACGACGGCACCTACACACTCACCTGCACCTTCGAGATCGGAACCAACCTCGACATCGCGCAGGTTCAGGTTCAAAACCGCGTCGGCCGGGCCACCCCCCGACTGCCCCAGGAAGCCACCCGTCGCGGGATCACGGTCGACAAGGTCTCCTCCGACATTCTCCTCGTCGTCGCCCTCAACTCGGCCGACTCCCGGTACGACGCGCTGTTCCTCTCCAATTACGTCACCATCAACATCCGCGACGCCCTACGCCGCCTCCCCGGCGTCGGCGACGCCACCATCTTCGGCGCCCGCGACTACGCCATGCGACTCTGGGCCAACCCCGACCGCATGGCGGAGCGGTCGCTGACCGTCTCCGACCTCGCCAGCGCCGTCCGCGAGCAAAACGCCATCTTCGCCGCCGGACGCATCGGCCAGGCTCCCAGTCCCAGCGGAACCGACATCACCGCACCCGTCATCACCCAGCCGCGCATGACCGACCCCGAGCAGTTCGAGCGGATCATCGTCCGATCGAACCCCGACGGATCGGCCGTCCGCCTCGCCGATGTCGCCCGCGTCGAACTCGGCAGCGAGAACTACGACCTTTCCGGCCGCCTCCAGGGCCGACCCTCCACCACGATGCTCGTCTACCTCCGCCCCGGCGGAAACGCATTGCAAACCGCCGACGATATCCGCCGCACTATGGACGAACTGCAAAAGTCCTTCCCCCCCGGCGTCCGTTACGACATCCCATACGACACCACCAAGTTCGTCCGCGTCTCCATTGGCGAGGTCATCAAGACCCTTTTCGAGGCCGCGTTCCTCGTCGCCGTCGTCGTTTTCGTCTTCCTCCAGTCCTGGCGGACCACGCTGATACCCCTCATCGCCGTCCCCGTCTCGGTCATCGGCACGTTCGCGGGAATGCTCGCGCTCGGATACTCGATCAATACCCTCACCCTCTTCGGGTTGGTCCTGGCCATCGGCATTGTGGTGGACGACGCGATCATCGTCGTGGAGAACGTCGAGCGCATCCTCGAAACCGAGGACATCAATGTCCGTGACGCCACCATCAAGGCCATGTCTCAGGTGACCGGCCCGGTTGTCGCCGTCGTGCTGGTGCTGGCGGCGGTGTTCGTGCCCGTCGCGTTCATCGGCGGCCTTACCGGCCAGCTCTACAAGCAGTTCGCCATCACCGTCACGGTCTCGGTCACGCTCTCGGGCATCATCGCGCTCACGCTCACCCCGGCGCTCTGCCGCCTGCTGATCAAGCGCCGCCACCCGCCCAAGCGCGGTCCGTTCGCGTGGTTCAACGCGGGTTTCAAGCACCTCACCAACGTCTACGGCTGGGGCGTTTCCCAAACCATCCGTTTCGGGGTGGTCTCGATCCTGCTCTTCGCCGCGATGCTCTTCGGCACCTATCGCCTGTTCCTCAAGGTGCCCACCGGATTTCTCCCCACCGAAGACCAGGGGTTCTTCGTCACCGCCGTGCTCTTACCCGAGGGCGCTTCCGTCGAACGCACCGCCGCCGTCGTCAGACGCCTCGAAGAGTTCTACATGGCCCAGCCGGAGGTCCAGAACACCATCTCCCTCACCGGGCTGAACTTTCTGTCAGGGCGCATCACCTCCACCAACGCCGCCGTCCTGTTCACACCGCTGATCCCCTGGGACCAGCGCACGGGGCCCGGACAGTCCGCCGAGGCCCTCGTTGGCAAGGCCTACGAACACTTCGCCGCCTCGACCGACGCCATTATCGTTCCCATTCAACCCCCCCCCATACCCGGATTGGGAACCCGCGCAGGCTTCGAGTTTTACCTCCAAGCCAAGGGCGTCTCCGACGTCTCCGCGCTGTCCAACACCACGACGCAATTCCTGGACGCACTCCGCTCACACCCCAAACTCGTCGGCGTTTTCCAACCCCTCGCCAACAACGTCCCCCAGCTTTCGGTCACCGCCGACACCGCCCGGGCAAAAGCGCTCGGCATTCCCGTCTCGGACATCTACGACTCGCTCCAAGCCATGTTCGGAAACCTTTACATCAACGACTTCGAAAAGTTCGGCCGAATCTGGCGCGTTCAACTCCAAGCCGAGCCCGCCCAACGCAACACCCCCGAAGACATCTCCCGCATTTACGTCCGCAACAGCTACCGGCAGATGGTCCCCCTCTCCGCCGTTGTCGACTCGAAGTTCGTCGCCGGCCCGAACGCCGCCTTTCGGTTTAACGGCTTTCCTGCCGCCCAGTTTTCCGGCAGCACCGCCCCCGGGATCTCCACGGGCGAGTCGATCAACATCGTCAGGCAACTTTCCCGCGAACTCCCCCCCGGATTCGAAGTCGGCTGGTCGGGCACGAGCTTTCAGGAGATTCGCGCCGGCAATACCGCCCCGATCGTGATCCTCATGGGCTTGGTCGTCGTCTTCCTCGTTCTCGCGGCGCAGTACGAAAACTGGGTGCTCCCCCTGGCCGTGCTGCTGGCCGTGCCCTTCGGCGTTCTCGGCGCGCTGCTCGCCATCTTCCTCCGCGGCATCCCGATGGACATCTACTTCCAGATCGGACTGCTCGTGCTCATTGGCTTGGTGGCGAAGAACGCCATCCTCATCGTCGAGTTCTGCGTGCTGGAGCGCAACGCCGGAAAACCCCTCCGCGACGCCGCGGTCATCGCGGCCAAGGAACGCCTGCGCCCGATCCTCATGACTTCCTTCGCCTTCATCCTCGGCGTGCTTCCCCTGGTCATCGCCACCGGCGCCGGCGCAGCCGCCCGAAACTCCATCGGCACCGGCGTCATGGGCGGAATGATCGTCGCCAGCTCACTCGCCCTCCTCTTCGTTCCCCTCTTCTTCGTCATCCTCCAATGGGGTAGCGAAAAACTCTTCGGCCGAAAAACCGCCGCCACCATGGAACCCTCCCAACAAAAGCCCGCGGAACTCGCCAAATGACATCGACCGATCCAGTCCCAATGCGATTCAATTGCAGATGAACGCAGATCAACGCAGATAAAACAATCGGCCGGCTGGTCTGGCCTTTGGCCTTCTGGCAGTTCCCACGAATGGTGGGAAAGGCCAGAACGGCATTGATCAAGATTGATCTGCGTTCATCTGCCGTTCCAAAGCATTTCCCGAAGCCCGTCGTTGCCGTCCGGGCCGCCGTCTTGAATCCTCATGATCCCCGCTCCTCCCGTCCGATAACTCCCGGGATGCACACCCTCGCCCGGCCCATCTTCCCTGCCCTCACCGCCAACACCGCCGCCCTCGCCCTTTCCCAGCCAGACTTCCTCCCCCTCGCCGCCCTGCCACCCGACCTCACCCCCTCCCCCGGCCGCGACGCCTCGCCCACACTCAAACTCGCCCACGTTTGGTGGAAATCCTGCTCCGTACCCCGCGCAGCCAGTCGCGCCATGCTCGAATCCCTCGTCCCCTCCTCCACACTCGCGTGCTTCCTCCACCCCTTCCACCCCGCAGCCATCGCCGAAGCGCTCTCCCTCCTCTCACCCACCCAAGCCGTCGTCGCACTCTTGGAATCCCCGCAAGACCTCACCGCCTTCCTAGCCTGCGACGACTTCTCAGCCGACATCGCAGCACACCGCCTTTTCTTCAGCCCCTCCACCGATCACCTCGCCTCGTTCCTGGCTGCCCGTCCCGGCTTGCCCACCCCCGGTCAGTTCATTCGCACTGACACGCTCGACGACGCCACCTGCCGCTCGCTCATCGAAACCTGCCAATCCCACTTCGGACACGAACACGCCCGCCGCCTCGCCGAAGTCGCCCGCCTCACCACGCGGCCAGCACTCAAGTCCCCCCCCGCCCGGTTTGTCCTTGCCACGACCTCCCGCTACACCCCCTTCGCCGATGCGCCCTCCGCCCTGGCCGTGCTCCTCCCCGGCGAGCCCACCCTCTGGCCCCACGACGACCCCCTCCACACCTCACCTCTCGCCCTTCTCGCCCTCGCCCACACCGCGGATGCCGTC